>JASFUG010000045.1:0-12923 GCA_050050395.1 Nitrospirota bacterium | reverse complement strand
GCGCCCGGAGAAGGGGCGATGGCGGCGATCATCGGCCTCGACCGTCTCGCGCTGGAGGCGGTGTGCGGCGCCGGCGACGTGTGGCCAGCCAATTTCAACTCCCCGGAGCAGACGGTGATCGCCGGCCGCGCGGCGGAGGTCGAGGCGGCGATGGCCGCGGCGCTGGAGGCGGGTGCGAAGAAGGCGGTACGCTTGGTGGTCTCCGGGCCCTTTCACACGCCGCTGATGGTGCCCGCCGGCGAGCGGCTCGCGGAGCTGCTCGCGACCACGGAGATCCGGTCTCCCAGCTGTCCCTTGATCAACAACGCGGAAGCGGCGCCCCTCGTTGATCCGGAGGCCATCCGCACCTCCCTCGTCCGGCAGATCTCCTCGCCCCTCCTGTGGGTGGAGTCGGTGCAGCGGCTCGTGCAGGAGGGGGTGACCCGTGGCTACGAGTTCGGCCCCGGCCGGGTGTTGGCCGGGTTGATCAAGCGCATCGAGCGGGGTATGAGTGTTACCTCGATCAGCGACCCGGCGTCGCTGGCGCAGGCAGTGGCCGGCTGACCGCTGGCCTGATCACACCCAACACGGGGGCCCCATGTCTCTCCACGATCGCGTCGCGCTGGTCACCGGTGCCGCCCAGGGCATCGGCCGTGCCATCGCCGAGAACCTGGCCGCCGCCGGGGCCAAGGTGGTGATCTCCGACATCAATGGCGAGGGCGCGGCCAGTGCGGCGGCTGCCATCACCGCCGCTTACGGCGTGGAGACCACCGCGGTGGCGGGCAACGTGGCGGATGCCGGCGAGGTCGCGGCCATGGTGAAGGCGGCCAGCGAACAGCTCGGGGGCCTGCACATCGTGGTGAACAATGCGGGAATTACCCGCGACGCCCTGTTGCTGCGCATGAAGGAGGGGGACTGGGACGCGGTGCTATCGGTCAACTTGAAGGGCGCCTTCCTGGTCACCCAGGCCGCGGCGCGTCCCATGGCCAAGGCGCGCTGGGGGCGGATCATCAACATCGCCTCGATCGTCGGGGTGATGGGTAACGTCGGGCAGGCGAACTACGTGGCGGCCAAGGCCGGGCTCATCGGCCTCACCAAGACCGTCGCCCGCGAGTACGCCGGCCGGGGTATTACCGTCAACGCGGTGGCGCCGGGATTCATCGCCACCGCGATGACCGAGGTGCTCGCCGATGACATCAAGCAGAGCCTCCTCGCGCAGATTCCCATGGGCAGCCTAGGCAGTGCGGCGGACGTGGCGGCGGCGGTCGGATTCCTGGCGAGCGAGGAAGCGGGTTACATCACCGGCCAGGTGCTGCACGTCAATGGCGGCATGTACATGTAGCGGATAGGTGTCGGGAGGCACTGGATGGCGCCGGCGCGGGTGCCGATGGTCATCTTCAGGGGGCTGCTCCCGCGAGTTTCTTGGGCCGTTGCCGGTGGCCGTCCGTTGTTCAATCCCTCACGCCCGACTCGTTCCGCCTCTTGCACGTTGCATTGACCCCCTAGGGGGCGCCATTTACCCTCCCGGCCCACATCAAACTGGACCCGCTTCGTACCCACCCCGCAGGAGAAACCCATGGAAGACAAGGTGAAGGCAATCATCGCTGAGCAGCTCGGCGTCGACATCGAGCAGGTCAAGCCGGAGACCTCGTTCGTCGACGACCTCGGTGCCGACTCGCTGGACACGGTCGAGCTGGTCATGGCCCTCGAGGAGGAGTTCGGCATCGAGATTCCGGACGAAGAGGCGGAGAAGATCACCACGGTGCAGGATGCGATCGACTACGTCGGGGAGCACCAAACCCAGGAGTGAGCGGGAGCGTTGATGCGCCGTCGTGTTGCCATCACCGGTCTGGGGATCCTGTCCCCGGTGGGTCTCAACCTGCAGGAGAGCTGGGCCAACCTGCTCGCCGGTAGGAGTGGCATCGGTACGGTCACGCGCTTCGATCCCGACGGCTATCCGTCACAGATCGCCGGGGAGGTGAAGGGGTTCGACCCGGACCCCGTGTTCCCGAAGCGTGAGCAGAAGAAGGTCGACCTGTTCATCCAGTACGCGGTCGCGGCGACGATGGAGGCGATGGCCGACGCCGGTCTGACGGTGGACGGGGCGATCGCGGAACGTACCGGAGTGTGCGTCGGCGCCGGCATCGGCGGGTTGCCCACCATCGAGCATTACGGCCACGTGGTTGCCACCGGGGGGCCACGAAAGATCACCCCCTTCTTCATCCCGATGAGCATCATCAATCTCGCGGCCGGTCACATCTCCATCCGCTTCGGGGCCAAGGGGCCGAACCTCTCGCCGGTCACCGCCTGTGCCACAGGTACCCATGCGATCGGTGACGGCGCGCGCCTCATCCAGTATGACGATGCGGACGTGATGATCTGTGGCGGCACCGAGTCACCCATCTGCGCCCTGGGGCTGGGCGGCTTCGGCGCGATGAAGGCCCTCTCCACCCGTAACGACGACCCACCCGGTGCCAGCCGGCCGTTCGATGCCCAGCGCGACGGTTTCGTGATCGGCGAGGGGGCGGGGATCGTGGTGCTGGAGGAGATGGAGCGCGCCAAGGCGCGCGGGGCGCGCATCTATGCCGAGGTGGTGGGCTACGGCGCCAGCGGCGACGGCTACCACATCACGGCACCGGCACCCGAGGGGGAAGGGGCGCAACGCTGCATGCGCCTGACCCTGAAGGATGCGCGAGTCAATGCCGAGCAGGTCCAGTACATCAACGCCCATGGCACCTCTACCCCGGCCAACGACAAGAACGAGACCGTGGCGATTCGAGCGGTGTTCGGTGCCCACGCGGACCGCCTGGCGGTGAGCTCGACCAAGTCGATGACCGGCCACCTGCTGGGTGCCGCGGGAGGGATCGAAGGGGTGATCCTTGCCAAGGCGATCTACGAGCAGCGGGTTCCGCCGACGATCAACTACGAGCACCGTGACCCGGACTGCGACCTCGACTACGTGCCCAACGCGGCGCGGGACGTGGCGATCGAAGTCGCGATGAGCAACTCCTTCGGGTTCGGCGGCACGAACGCCTGCCTGGCCTTCCGCCGGGTCTAGGCCGCATTGCGCGCCATGACTCCACTGCGCCCGCGTAACTCGCCGTATTTCCTCGCGGGGCCGTCGTCCCAGGTTTTGCCATGCCACAATCCTGCCGGCGGACTCCGACTCGCGGGTCGAACAGGGTTGGCCGCCATCGGCACGGGCTCGCGACGATTCCTGTCAAGCCGCGTGGGTTAAGTTCGGGTGGCGAGTACCGGTCGGGAGTTTGAGGCGCGGCTAGGATACACCTTCCGTGACCCCGACCTCTTGACCCGCGCCCTCACCCATCGCTCATGGGTGCCGGAGGCGGGGCTGGCGGCAAGCGATCAGAACGAACGCCTCGAGTTTCTCGGCGACGCGGTAGTGCAACTGGTGGTCTCCGACCTCCTCGTTACCCGACAACCGGACGCGACGGAGGGGGAGCTCTCCCGATACCGCAGCCACCTGGTGCGCCAGGCGAGTCTCGCCGCGGTGGCTCGCCAGCTGGGCATCGGCGACCACTTGCGTCTCGGGGTGGGCGAGGCGCGCAGTGGCGGGCGCGGCAAGGAGTCGATCCTCTGTGCCGCATACGAAGCGGTTGTCGGCGCCATCTACCAGGAGGCGGGACTGGCCGCGGCGCAGACGGTGGTCGAGGGCCATTTGGTTCCATGCCTGGCGGCGCTGCTGGCACGCCGCCGTCCGTGGGACGCCAAGACCGCGCTACAGGAGATCAGCCAGGAGCGTTGGCGGCTCCTGCCGCGCTATGAGCTGGTCGAGACCACTGGCCCGGACCACGATCGCCGCTACTGGGTCGCGGTGTGGATCGGTGATCGTCGCCTGGGGGAGGGTGAGGGGAGCAGCAAGAAGGCGGCCGAGCAGGCGGCCGCGGCCATCGCGTTGGACAGCGTTGGCAAGTGAGCCCCGTCACCCCGAGAAAAGGGAAACTGCGCCTTCCAATGAGGCCTCGAGGTGCGCCTGCAGGCTTTGCAACTCGTCGAGGGAGATCCCCAAGGCGGCGCACGCGTCTCGATCGGGCGCGGGCGAGTGTCCCAGGCGTTCGGCGAACGGCGCCTCGGTGATTGAGTCGGCCACCTGCAGGAGGATGACTAGGGCCGGGGTGTCTTCAGTCAACGGCGTATGATGCAGGGCGATGCAGTCCGACGTGTCTCCCGGCAGGTTCCACGACTCCAGGATACGCGCACCGAGGGCGCAGTGGTCGATGGTGAAGAGGTCGCGTTCCACGGCCTCCTGCGGCTGGCCGGTCCGGAGGCCCTCCGTGAACTTTTCCCGATATTCCTTCACCAGGGGATCGAGGAGGAGCATGCCAATGTCGTGCAGCAGGCCGAGGGTGAACGCTTCATCGCGCAGGGCGGGCATATAACGCTCCGCCAGACGCTGGCAGGCGGTGGCGGTGGCCATCGCGTGCTGCGAGAAGATCGCGGCCGACATGCCATAGCCGTGCAGGCCCGCGGCAGTCAGATGGTTGACCTCCATGCCCAGCACCATGTTGCGGATGGTGCGCAGCCCCATCAACGCGACGGCCTGGCGGACGTTACGCACCTCTACGCGCAGCCCGTAGAGGGGGGAGTTGACCCATTTCAACGCGAGGGCGGCGAGCGCTGGCTCGTGGGTGATGACGTTGGAGATCTCCGCCATGTCTGCCCGGTCCGGGGGCAGGCTGGTGAGTACCAGTAGCCTCTGGGTAGCCGCGGGCAGGGGCGGCAACGAGTCGACATGGGCGATGACGCTCTCGGCGTCGGTGACGGGTGCCATGGGTGGCGGACTCCGTGTGGAGGGAGACAGACGGGCTCCCCCATAGATCGGCATTTGCTGGCTATGTTTAAAGGGGAGTCGCCGAACTCGACATAGGTGTGGCCACCGCCATTTCGCCACCCATCAGAGTCCCCGGAAAGCGACGGGGCAGCGCGCGGTGCGACGGACATACGCCGACATTTGCCCGGAGCAATCGCCGCAGAGGAGCCGGCGGCGTGTCCCCCCGCTGCTCGGCGGGTCACGCCTCGATGCCGTACATCTTCAGCTTGCGGTAGAGGGTCGCGCGGCTGAGCTTGAGGCGGTTGGCGGCAGTGGTGACGTTGCCGCCGGCGAGCTGCAGGGAGTGGCGAATGATGCGTTCCTCGATCACCTCGAAGGGCAGGATATCCTCTTTCGGCAGCAGGTCGACGATGCTTTCCACGGCCGAGGCCTTGGGAGGTGGTCCGCTGGTGAGACTGTGCTGAAGGGACGGCAGGTCGTCGTAGGTCACCTGGGAAGTGGTCGCGAGCAGGGCGGCGCGGGCGATGATGTTCTCTAACTCCCGCACGTTGCCTGGCCAGTCGTACGCCATCAACGCTTCCATGGCGCGGTCGCTGAAGCCATCGAGCTTCTTGTTACAGTCCGCTGCGGAGCCCTCCAGGAAATGGTGTGCCAGCAGCGGGATATCATCGCGCCGCTCGCTGAGGGCGGGGACATCGATGGGAAACGCTGCGATGCGGTAGTAGAGGTCCTCGCGGAAACGCCCCTCCTTAATGAGCTCGGTGAGATCTCGGTTCGTCGCGGCCAGTACCCGGACGTTGACCGGGATATTGCCGCGCCCGCCGACGCGCTCCACCTCCCGTTGTTGCAGGACCCTGAGGATCTTGGCCTGCAACGACAGGTCCATTTCACCGATCTCGTCAAGGAAGATGGTGCCGCCGTTGGCCTGCTCGAACTTGCCGATCCGTTGTGCGACGGCACCGGAGAACGAGCCACGCTCGTGGCCGAACAGCTCGCTCTCCAGCAGGTTTTCCGGGATGGCGGCGCAGTTGACGGTGATGAACGGGCCGTCCTTGCGACCTCCGCGGTAGTGGATCGCGCGGGCGATCAGCTCCTTGCCGGTGCCGCTCTCACCGGTAATGAGCACGGTGATATCGACGTCGAGCACCTTGGACAGCAGGTTGCACACGTGCTTGATCGGCCGCGACTTGCCGATGATCGACTCGAACCGGTACTTGTCGGAAAGTTCCGAACGGAGGTGCTCCACCTGACGGGTGAGCTGCAGGGTCTGGATGGAATTGCGGATGGTGATCTGCAGCCGGTCGACGTCGAACGGTTTGGACAGGAAGTCGTGCGCCCCCTCCTTCATGCAGCTCACGGCAGTGTCGATTGTCGCCTTGGCCGTGAGCATGATGACCAGCACCGGTCGCTCGCTCGCCTTGATGCGCCGCAATGCCTCCATCCCGTCCATCTCGGGCATCATGATGTCGAGCAGCACCACGTCGATCTGCTCCTTCTCCAGCACCTCCAGCCCCTCGCGGCCGTTACTCGCGGCGAGGACCTCGTACCCCGCCTTTTCCAGGTTGTGCTTGAGGAGCTTGACGATCAGCGGCTCATCGTCGACGACCAGTATGCGTCCCTCTTGGTCCATACGCGTTCCTTATCCCGGATCGGATGCTAGCGCCGGCAGCGTGAAGCAAACCCGCGTACCGCCCCCTTCGACTTCCTCGATCCACACATGGCCGCCGTGGGCGTGGACAATCTCTTGCACGATCGCCAGACCCAGGCCGGTACCCTGGGTTGCGGCGCCGTCACGCCGTACCTGGAAGAACCGGTCGAACACTTTATGACGCAGCTCCGGGGCGATTCCCGGGCCGTGGTCGGTGACGGTCACCAGGACGTTGTTTTCCTGGGCATGGGCCTGCACGACCACTTCGGAGCCCGCCGGGCTGAACTTCACGGCATTGGCCAGCAGGTTCACTAGCACCTGACGGGTTCGGTCTTCGTCGACCAGCACCCGCGGCAGCCGCGAGTCGATGTCGACGACGATCTTGATCTGCTTGTCTTCCGCCGGTTTGGTGAGGCCGCCCGTGGAGAGTTGCACCAATTGCGGCAGGTCGCACGACTCCTGGTTCAAGGCGAGGCGGCCTTGCTCGACCTTCGAGAACTCCAGCAAGTTGTCGATCAGTCGCGTCAGGCGGGTACCCTCCGACACGATGATCTGCAAGAACTCCTCGCGAGTCGCGGAATCCATCTCGGGGTCGCGGAGGATCGTCGAGGCGAATCCGTTGATGGACACCAGCGGCGTACGCAGCTCGTGGGAGACGTGGTAGACGAATTCATTCCGCGCCTTCTCGGCCTCCAGCAGACGCGTCGTATCCTGCAGGACCACGACGGTACCGAGGAACTTGCCGTCGGGATCGTCAATGGTGGCCAGGTTGAAGCGGATAGTGCGACCCTCGATCGTCGTCGTCTCGTCGAGATTGCGACCCGCGCCCTCCACCGACAGGCGGCCGAGGCGGTTGGCCGCGACCTCCAGGGCGGCACTGCCACTGGCCGCAAGGTCGCGTCCGAGGAGCCTGGCGGCCTCCTTGTTCAGAATGGCCTCGGCGGCGTTGTTGACCAGGATGATCTGTCGGTCGGCGTTGCACACCACCACCCCTTCCCCCATGGACCAGAGAATCGAGGAGAGCTTGTTGCGCTCGCGCTCCAGGGCACGGGTCGATTCCGTGATGGTCCGGTTGGCCTCTTGCAGGCGCTGATTGCGCTCCGCCAGGGTTCGCAGCAGACGCTGGGTCTCCAGGGAGATGGAGAGCTGGTGGGCGATGGTCGTGAGCAGCTCGGTGTCGTCGTCGCCGAACGCCCCGTTGCCCACCCGGTCACCGACGTGAATCAGGCCGACGGTGCGGTCGCCGACGTTGATTGGCACCGAGATGAAGCTGCCGGTACGCTCGCCCGCGGTGCCATCGGAGGGGGCGAACCGCTCGTCGGTCGCGAGGTCGTGCACCATGATGGCGGCGCCCGATTCGGCCACGTACCCGGAGATGCCGTGCCCATCCAGCACCGGCGCCGTGGCGGTCGCCTCCGGCGGCATCCCGCGCCCGGCTACCAGCACCATCTCGCCATCGCCCTGTGCGGTATCGACGCGCAAGAACATGGACACTCGTTCGGCGCGCACGATCCGCGCGATGCGCTCTACCAAGGAGTTGAACAGGATCTCCGTGTCCTTCTCACGATTGATCAGCTCGCTCACCTCGCCGAGCAAGCGGAGCTGCTCGAGCCTCCCCTCCAGGGTGCGATTGGATCGCTCCAAGCTCAGGTGGATCCGGCTGATCTTGAGGTTGGTCTCCACGAGCCGGCGGATGTGCTCCATCGGCTCACTGGCCTCGAGACCGAGTCCGGTTGCGGTCTCCTGCACCGCCGAGATCATCCCGACCAGTACCTCTTCCAATACCTGCGGCGAGATGCCCAGCAGGCGACGGGCGGCACGCTCGATCTCGAACAGATTGGTGCGTTCGCCGGCGGGCTCCGAGTAGAAGAGCTCCGCCAGGCGATTGGAGATCAGCACGGCGGAAATCGCCTTCGCGTGCGGGTGGCCCTCCGGAGGACCGCTATGATGGTAACGCACCAGGTCGGGCAAGGGTGCCGGAATCGACCAAGTCTCAAGGGCACGGGCGCCCGCCTCCCCATGATCGAATCCGAATGCCCTGATCTCGTGGCTGCACGCCTGCCGGCCGTTGCGCTGGATGTAGATCTGCCCGAGGTTGCCTGGATCGGCCTGGAAGAGGAGCCAGCGGCCGATGTCATGAACCAACCCACCGAGATAGGCAAGGTCAGTATCAGGCTCGCCGAGCCATTCGAGGAGGCGCTGGGCCCCGACGGCGCAGCCGTAGGCGTGGCGCCACTCCGTGAAAGGCGACAGGACGGTGTCGTCATGCGATGCCGGTAAACGGGCAACCAGGGCGCCGTAGGCATCGAGGGCATCGGGGGAGAGTTGTCGCCAATCGTTCGGCGACTTTGCGTGAACGGTATGCAGCGCGGTGAGCAGGAGGACCGCATCGCACGGCACCAGATCGATGACCGCCGCGCGGTCACCGGTAGCGACCCGCGCCAGGCAGAGACGCTGCAGGGGCTCGGCGATGGGCAGGCCGTCGATGGAGCGGACGGAGAATTCCTTCGGCGTCGCGGTCATGGGGGGGATGCGGGGGGCTCTCCGTGATGCCGTGATGCGGTTCGTTGCCGGAGGCGGCCCCCGCCTAATCGACGGGTAACTGTATCATATTGAGAAAACCGGCCGTGAATCGGGCAGCGAGCCCCCCTCACACTCGAGCAGATACCGTTTCCAGCACAGTCCAGCCCCGAAACCCCCGGCTCCGTCACACGCCACCACCCGGTGGCACGGCAGGACCACGGGTAGCGGGTTGCATCCCACGGCCTGTCCGACGGCCCGCGCCCCGCGTGGCACCCCCACCCGCACAGCCAGTGCGCCATAGGTGGTGGTCGTGCCAGCCGGAATCCCCGGTAGAGCGCGCCAGACACGTTGCTGGAAGGGGGTGCCGAAGGTGAGCATGTACGGCACGATCGGCAGAGTGCGGGACTGCCGGCGAAGGAAGGCCCGTATTTTCAGGGCGATGTCGCGACATCGGGGGTGAAGCGCCGCGATTTCGGCCCCATCTGCGGACCCGAGGCAGATGGCCACGAGCCGGTCCCGGAGGAAGGACAATTGCACCGGTCCCGCAGGGGTGGTGAATGTACAGCATGTGGCACCGTGGGCCGGCGGTTGCCGGCCTTGCTCTTCGTTGTTACGGTCGCCACCGTCCATGAGGCAACCTTGCCCCGCGGCCGGAGGCAATACCAGTCCACTCCATGTCGATCCTTGCCGCCCTCAACCCCGTGCAACGCCAGGCGGTCGAGCATCGCGGTACGCCGCTGCTGATCCTGGCGGGTGCCGGGTCCGGCAAGACGCGCACCCTGACCCACCGCATCGCGCATCTGCTCGCCACAGGTGACGCCCAGCCTCACCAGATCCTCGCCGTCACTTTCACTAACAAGGCGGCTCGGGAGATGCGTGAGCGCATCGCGGCCTTGCTCGGCGGAACCGCGCCCCCCGGCCTGTGGGCCCTTACTTTCCACGCGTTCGGCGCGCGCATGCTGCGCGCCCATGCGGAGGTGCTCGGCTATCCGGCGCGGTTCGTGATCTACGATCAGAACGACCGTATGACCCTCGTCAAGCAACTCGTCAAGGAGATGCGCCTGAACGACCGGTTGTATCCACCGAGCAGCCTCGCGTGGCGCATCAGTGAGCTGAAGAATCGGCTCGTGACACCGGACGACTACGGCGCCGAGTGCCGCGACTTCGGTATCGAGGCGGCGACCCGGGAGGTGTATCGGCATTACCAGGAGCGGCTGCGTCGGGCGGGGGCAGTGGATTTCGATGACCTGCTGATGCTGCCGGTTCGGCTCCTGGAGGACGTTCCGCCGGTCCGTGCCCAGTACCAGGAACGGTTCGCCCATCTGCTGATCGATGAGTACCAGGACACCAATCGTGCCCAGTACCGGCTGGTGCGCGTGCTCGAAGGCGACAACGACAATCTGTGCGTGGTGGGCGACGACGACCAGTCGATCTACGGCTGGCGTGGGGCGGACCTACGCAACATCCTCGACTTCGAACGCGACCACCCGGGCTGCCTCACCCTCAAGCTGGAGCAGAACTACCGCTCGACGCCGCAGATTCTCGAGGCGGCCAACCACGTCATCCGCCACAACCTGGGGCGCACGGGCAAGGCCCTGTGGACCGACCGTGCGGCCGGTGAGCTTCTCGCCTGTCAAAGCTGTATGGGGGAGGAGGCCGAGGCAGCCTACGTAATGGGGGAAATTGCGCGCCGACGTGTCGCCGGCTCGCCCCTGTTGGACTTCGCCGTCCTCTACCGGACCCATGCCCAGAGCCGGGTATTGGAGGCGGCGCTGCGCAGCCATGGGCTGCCATACGTGATCTATGGCGGCCAGAAGTTCTACGAGCGCAAGGAGATCAAGGACTGCCTCGCCTACCTGAAGGTATTGGAGAACCCGGCCGACGACCTCAGCTTCGAGCGCATCATCAACCTGCCGCCGCGCGGCATCGGTGCCAACCTCTTCGTGCATCTCCGGTCGGTGGCGGCGCACCGCCACTGCTCGCTGTTCGAGGCGGTAAGCCATGCCCTGGGCGATTCGGACCTAGCCACTCGTCAGCGCAACGCCCTGACCGATCTCGCTGCCCTCTGGGAGAGGCTCGGCGAGACACATCGCCGCCAGCCGCCGCTGCCGGAGCTGTTGGAGACGGTACTCGTGGAGACCGGTCTGCTCGACTACCTGGAGCGCGATGACTCGGTCGAGGCCGTCACCCGCGGCGAGAACGTCCGGGAGCTCGCCACCGCCTTGCAGAACCTGACGGAGGAGGACCCCTTGGCCAGCCTGTCCGCCTTCCTGGAGCAGGTCGCCCTGGTCACCGACCTCGACCAGGAGACGGAGGCGCGCGATTACGTGACCCTCATGACCCTGCACTCTGCCAAGGGGCTAGAGTTCCCGGTGGTCTTCCTCACCGGCATGGAAGAGGGGATCTTCCCGCACCGCATGGCGATGGGCTCGGAGGACGAGATGGAGGAGGAGCGCCGCCTCGCATACGTAGGAATCACCCGTGCCAAGGAGGTGCTCTACCTCACCTTCGCCGCCCGGCGTCACATCCAGGGCGAGGTGCAGTTCAACAGCCCGTCACGCTTCCTCGGGGAGATCCCCGACAATCTGGTCGCCCGCCCGGTCGGAACATCGGACCGAGCAGCGCCGGACCGCGCGGCCATCCTCACCCGCGTCGTGCCCGTGGCAGGGGATGGCCCGTTCCCGGTCGGCTCCCAGGTCCACCATCCGCGCTGGGGCGAAGGGCGCGTGGTACGACGCGAGGGCAAGGGAGAGGACCTCAAGGTCTCGGTGCGTTTCACCTCCGTCGGGGTGAAACGCATGGTTGCCACCAAGGCGCCGTTGCAGCCACTGCACTGAGCGCCGGAACCGGTGTCGCCACAGCCGTGCGCCGTCAGGCGATGGCCGGGCGGTTACCGTTCATCCCCTGGAGATGGGCCTCCATCGCCACGATGCGATTATCCAGGAGCGCATCGAGGTCCTCCTCCGCACGGTCCACGAGACGCCGCAGGCCGGCCAGCTGGTGGTACACCGAGCCGTCATCGGTGGGCAGGGGTTCTTCTAGCCGTGTGGCACGGGCGGCCGCCGAGAGCTGGGGTGCCGCACGGCGTAGCTCTTCCTCGACCACTGCCAGGCGTGTGACGACATCGACGTCCGCATCCGCGAGCGCGGCCTCGGGCTCCCCGTCCCCCAGCTGCTCAACCAACCGCGCGTTGTGGACCAGCTCTTCGCCCGCAAGGGCAACGAGCACCGCCTTGGCCCGCAGGTCGACCGACGCCTTGGCCAACTGCAAATAATTGTGCGCCGCCACACGCTCCACGCGGCGCGCGGAGGCCAGGGCGTGATCCCCGTCCTCGCCCTGCGGCAACTGGGGGAACGGTGTGAGCTCGTCGTCGAGCTCGTCGAGATAGCTTCGCACCACCTCGGAGTCCTCGGGCGCCAGCCCCCGCGCCGAGTACATGGCGGACTCCAGGATGGCTAGATGGCGGTGCTCCTCCGCGACCATCTCCTCATACACCCGGCGCGCCGTGGAATCGCTGCACTCCGCCAAGGCTGCACGGTAAAAGCGGATACCTCGTTCCTCGATGCCGGCGGCGATGCTTAGGGCCTCCCACGCGGTGAACGGCGCCTGACGTATCTCGGAAAACATAGATCCTCCGCAAACGAGCTCGTCTCCAGAAAGCTTACCCAAAAAATTTAGCTTGAATTTGCCGATCCGGCTACCGTTTGGGCGCCGGTGGTGTCGTCCAGGCGCAGGTCGATCTCCGCCAGTGCCGCCTGCGCGCCGGCGACGATGGCGACATCCTGCCGCAGCATGCCTCCTGCGGCAGGGTCGGGATTGATGGTGATGACGCGCGTACCGCGGGTCTGGAGCTGCATGGCAATCACATCGTTGGCGGGGACCGCGCCGGATGATCCGATGAGCAGGGCGACCTCGACGGGGAGCTGGGAGAACGTCCGCCAGCGCAGGTCCTGGTCGCGGTGGCCAACGTAGTCGGGATCG
>JASFUG010000044.1:0-12959 GCA_050050395.1 Nitrospirota bacterium | reverse complement strand
GACCCGCGACAGGGCGGCTAGCGGCAGGGTCGAGAGGTCGACGGCGCCGTTGTCGGCGCGATTCAAGGGGACGCCGTCGAGAAAGATCGCCACCTGGTTCGCCCCGCTGCCGCGCAGGGAGAGGGTGGCGAAGCTGCCCACCCCACCGAAGCGCCGTACGGTGGCGCCGACGGTCTCGTCGAGCAGGTCGGTGAGGGTGCGTTGGCGGTCCCGTTCCTCCTGCGGGAGGAGGACCGTGGCGGCGGCGGTGGCATCCTCCTGGGGGGCCGGCTGACCCTCCGGCGCGGCGCTGATCACCACCGGCGGCAGGTCGAGGGCGGCGGCCGGGCTGGCCGCCAGCACCAGGGTCAATAGCCACCGTCGTGCCACCACCCACCACCTCCAACAAGACGCCCGGCCGTGGCGGCGGTCGGGCAGGTGGGAGGATCGGGGGAGAGACCCAGACAACCGGCTCGACCCGCTCGGTCCGCGAAGCGGGGCTCGATATGTCACCCGGGCCGGTCTTCTGACTCATGGCGTGGTGGCGGGACCACCCCGGCAGGCGCGCCTTCTCACCCCCGAGGGGCAATGGCACGATGCGCCTGCCTCGCCAAACACAGCGGCGGGTCCGTGGGGGAATTTCACCCCCTTCCCGTGACCCAGGCGAAGAGCCAGCACCCTAGAGCCGGGGCCGCCACTCCGTCAAGGCAGCTTAGTCCGCACTTCTTGCCGCGTCCGCATCGGTGGATCCCGTTGCGGTGAGATGCCGCGCCGTAGGTGCGAATTCATTCGCACGACGCCGGCACCTCCGGGCACACGGTCTCGTCCGAGTGAATTCGGCCCTATGCCAAGGTGGCTTTGCCGCCCGCGGTTCGCCGCGACGGGGTCGGGTACGTGGTGAGAAATGCGGGTCGGACTGGCGACCGAATCTCGCCTCTTTCGATGCGGGACTCCAAGAAGCCTGAGACCTCGCCGGCTAGCCTCCAGGTTTCCTGGCTTCCCGCGTTCACCCACCGGTCTCTGGCTACAGCACGGGATCACCGTCGGCCGCCTGGCTCAGGTCGGTGCCGGTGAGGTCGGCGCCGCGCAAGTCGGCGCCGGCGAGGCGTGCCCGGTGCAGGCGGGTGGCGGTCACGTTGGCGCCGGACAGGTTCGCCCCTTCCAGGTTGGCGCCCGTGAGATTGGCGCCGCGCAGGTTGGAGCCCGAGAGGTTGACCCCGGCCAGGCCGGCGCCGGTGAGGTCGGTGAGGCGCAGGTCGGTGCCGCGCAGGTTGGCCGAGGTGAGGTCCGCCGCGCGCATGGTCGCGCGGGAGATGTCGGCGCCGACCAGGTTGGCCCCGACCAGGTTGACACCGGTAAAATTCGCCATGCTGAGGTTGGCCCCGGCCAGGGAGGCGCCCAGGAGGTCGGCGTCGGTCAGGTCGGCGTCCATGAATTGTGCCCCGTCGAGACGGGCGCCGGACAGGTTGGCCTCCTGAAGCTGGGACCAGCCGAAGTCGGTGCGGGTCAGGTCCGATTCGCGGAGGTCGGCGCCGCGCAGATCGGCGCGGAAGAAGTCGGCCCCCGCCAGGTCCATGCCCGACAGGTTTGCCTCCACCAGCGCGGCCGCGCGGAAATTGCTGCGGCGGAAGGTGAGGCCGGACAGATCATGGCCGGAGAGGTCGCGACCCGCGAAGTGTGGCCGTTGCGGGTCGAGTCCCAGGTGCGCGATCAGCTCGTCACGGGTGAATTCGGCCATGAATCCCTCGCCCGACATCCGCCGGGGGGTGAGGCGCCGAGATTGGCGGGTCACCCCGCGATTGGTCAATCGGTCGGGGCGGCGGCCACGGGAGGAGGTACCGTGGCCAGGCCCGCGCCTCTTACCATGCACGCCGCTCGCGCAGGCAAGAGGTGCACAAAAGCTGGCACGGCCGAGGACCGTGCGAGCCCTCCTCCAGCGGGTGGAAGGGGGCGAGCGGGCCGCTACGCCGCCGCGGGCACCTGCTCCGCGTACTTGGCGTGGAGCTCTTCCATGGCCTTGGCCGTTTCCGGGTTGTACTGGAAACGCTCGGCCATCAGGCGCTCCAAGACGGTCGGCAGCTCTTCGGGGGTGGCGCTGGCAAGCTCCTTCTCCCACCACTCGATCAGGTCGACGATCACCGGCGAACCCATGTAGATCATGATTAAAACCCTTTCTTTTCTAGGTTTTACGGATTTTCCGGGAGGCCCACGGCAACCCAAGAGCATAAAGAGTTCTCGCCGTTACGCAAGTCTTTTGCTGGGTGTGTCGGTCCCCAGACAAGAGCCGCACGTGGCCCCGACGGTGCCGGTGCGGGACCGTGCCCACGATCGCCTACCTCCCGAGTTATTCCTCGCGCAGGGCCTCCACCGGGTCGAGGGTCGCGGCCCGCCGCGCCGGCCACACGCCGGCGATCAGGCCCGTGGCGACGCTGACGATCACGGCGATCACAACCAGACCGGGTGGGGTCTCGACGGGCAGGCCCGGCACCACGGTGCGCAGCAGGGCGGCGGAGCCAAGGCCGACGGCGAGTCCCACCATGCCGCCGGCGGTCGAGAGGGCGCTCGCCTCTGCAAGAAACAGGAGCTGTACCTGACCACGGGTCGCGCCCAGGGCGCGCACCAGGCCGATCTCGCCGGTGCGTTCCCCCACGGCGATCCACATCATCGTGAGGATGCCGATCGCCCCCACCAGGAGGGAGATGGCGGCGATCGCCCCGACCGACAGGGTGATCACGTCCATCACATTGCCCAGCACCTCGAGCATCGCGGTCTGGGTGGTGATGGTGAAGTCCTCGTTGCCGTTATGGCGCTCGGTGAGGAGGCGACGCACGGCCTCCGCCACCTGGTCGGTGAGGCCGGCGTGAGAGAACAGCACGTCGATTTCCAAGAGCTCGTCCAGGTTGAAGACGCGCATCGCGGTCGCCACGGGGATGTAGGCGGCGTCGTCGATATCGAATCCGAGCATCCGTCCTTTCGGCGCCATGATCCCGATCACCCGGAAGCGGGTCTCGGCGATGCGCACGAACTCGCCGAGGGCGGGGCGCTCGCCGAACAGCTCCCGCTTGAGGGTGGGGCCCAGGAGGGCCACGGGCGCGCCACGGCGCGGGTCGCCGTGGGGCCAGAAGCGGCCCGTCCGGACACCGATCTTCCACACCGCCGGGACGTCCGGGTTGACGCCGTAGACGTAAACGCTGCGCCCGCGCTCCCCGGCCTCTACCCGCGCCGTCCCCATGGCCAGCGGTACCATGCGTTGCACGCCCGGCAGACGCAGGATCGCCTCCGCGTCGTCCAGGGTGAGCTTGTGGGTGGTGCCACCGAGCACGCCAGGAATCCCCACCGTCTTGGTCTTGCCCGGATTCACCGCAAGGATGTTGGTGCCGAACTGGGTGAACTGGCTGAGGATGTAGCGACGGGTCCCCTCGCCGATCGAGGTGAGCAGCAGCACCGCGGCGATGCCGATGGCGATGCCCACCATAGACAGGGCCGAGCGCAGGCGGTGGGCGGTCACCGCCCCCAGGGCGAGGGAAAAGAGGTCGTGGGGGAACACAGCCGTCAGCACCCGTAGGGGAGGGGTTTACCCCCTCCCGTGGTTGGAATCGGCATGATGTGGCGTCTCGGGACACGGGCGGGGATCAACCCCGCCCCTACGGCCTGGTCGCCTGTCACGCCTTGCTCCTAGCGAGGGCGGCCACCGGATCGAGATGGGTGGCGCGGCGTGCCGGCAGGAAGCCGAACAGCAGGCCGACGACCAGCGATACCGCCAGGGCTGCGGCCACCGCCCACACCGGCGGTCGCGCCGGCAGGGCCGGGTAGAGATGCACCAGGAGTCTGACCGCGGCCCATCCCGTCGCCAGGCCCAGGAGGCCGCCGGCGGTGGCCAGGACCGCCGCCTCGGCGAGGAAGCAGGCGAGGATCTGGCCCGGTTGTGCCCCCACCGCCTTGAGCAGGCCGATCTCGCCGGTACGTTCGGACACCGATACCAGCATGACGTTCATGATCCCCACCCCCGCCACCAGCAGGGAGATGGAGGCAATGCCGGCGAGGCCCAGGGTGAGGGCGTGCAGGATCTCGGAAAAGGTGGAGATCACCGACTCCTGGGTGATGATGGTCACGTCCTCCTCCCGGTGGCGGTCGGCGAGGAGGGCGATGGCATCCTGCTTCAGGCGGTCGATGTCGGCGTGGGTGCGCGCCTTGAGCAGGATGCGGTACAGGGAGGTGCGGTTGAACATCTGCATACCGGTGGCGACCGGTACGATGACGATGTCGTCCATGTCCATTCCCAGATGGACGCCGCGCGGGCCGAGGACCCCGATCACCCGCATCCGCCACTCGCCGATGCGCAGGATCTCTCCCAGGGGATTGATTCCCGGGAAGAGCTCCCGTGCGGTGGTACGGCCCAGGACGGCGACCGGCTCTCCCCGGTCCAGCGGGCCGGGGGGCAGGAAGTGGCCCGCGTCCATGTGGAGGTCGCGCACCGTCAGCATGTCGTGGGTGGAGCCGATCACCGGGATCTGGCGGCTGCGGTCGCGGTACGAGACGGTCTCGTTGCCCATGGACAGCGGGGCGAGGAGATCCAGGGAGGGGAGGCTGCGTTGCATGGTGAGGGCGTCGTCCAGGGTGAGGTCGTGGGGCACGCCGCCCCAGCCCGGGGTGGCCCCCGTGGTCTCCGTCTTCCCCGGGATCACGACCAGGAGGTTGGTGCCGAGGGTCGCGAACTGGTCGGTAACATAGGTGCGTGCGCCCTCTCCGAGTGCGGTGAGCACCACCACCGCCGCTACACCGATCGCCACTCCCAGAAGGCTGAGCCCGGTGCGCAGGCGGTGCCCCGCCAGGGCGGCGAGAGCGAAACGGAGGGAGTCGCGGAGGGACATAGCGTTCAGCTATCAGCTGTCAGCTTTTTCAGGAAACCTGTGAGCATGCGTTTGATGTCCGTGACCTCGCCCGTGAGGCTCTGGTAAACCGTGTCTTGACGGAGGCGCAAGTCGCGGGCGAGTAACAGGTGGTATTCCAGCTCGCTGGTCGGGCCCATCGCGATCCTCAGGTAGCGGCCCAGCTCGCGATCGCCGTCCCGTCCACACCCCTCAGCGATGTTCGCCGGGATCGACGCCGAACTCCGCCGTATCTGCGCGGTCAGGCCGAACTGTTCCTCTCGTGGAAATCGCGCCGTTGCCCTGTACGTCGCGAGGGTCAGTGCATGTGCCTTCTCCCAGACTTTTAACCCCTTGAAGTTCTTCATAAGGCCTCCATTCCTTATGAGCCAACCGCTGACCGCTATTCGTACATCACCCTCCCGTCGTGCAAACGGATGATCCGCCCGGCCAGCGCGGCGACCTCCGGATCGTGGGTGATCACCACCAGGGTCAGGCCGGCGGTGTTCATGCGCTGTAGCACCTCCAGGACCTGGCGGCCGGAGGCGGAGTCGAGGTTACCGGTGGGCTCGTCGGCGAGGAGCAGACGCGGCTCCATCACCGTGGCGCGGGCGATAGCCACCCGCTGGCGCTCGCCGCCGGAGAGCTGCTCCGGTCGGTGGCCGGCGCGATCCGCGAGTCCCACCGCCTCCAGGGCGGCGGCCGCCTTGGCGCGACGCTCGCGCGGGGCAATACCGGCGAAGACCATCGGCAGCTCGACGTTGCCCACGGCGGTGAGGCGCGGGATGAGATGGAAGAACTGGAATACGAAGCCGATGGTGTGGCGGCGCACCTGGGAAAGCTCCGTTTCCCCGAGGTCGGAGACCTCGCGACCGTCGAGGCGGTAGGTGCCGGAGGTGGGGCGATCGAGGCAGCCAAGGATGTTGAGCAGGGTGGACTTGCCACTCCCCGACGGCCCCATGATCGCCACGTGCTCGCCGGCGGCCACGCTCAGGTCGACCTCCCGCAGGGCGCGGACCGGCCGCCCTCCGACCTGAAACGTGCGCGACACGCCGATGAGCTCGATCACGATCCCCCCATCGTCACCCCCGCCTTCGCCAAGGGGCAGCTGTCGTGGCCGTACATCGTGTCGCTCTCGTTATGAGCCGTGGGGCGCCACCCGTACTCTCGCGCCCGCCTTGATTTCCGGTCGGTCGAGGGTCGTCACCACCTCCTCCCCGGCGCTGAGACCGGAGGTGATCTCCACGAAGTCCCAGTTGCGCAGCCCCGTGGTGACCTGCCGCTCGACGAGCCGGCCGTCGTTCACCACCAGCACATTGCTCCCCTCCAGCAGGGTGCCGGTGGGGATGCGCAGCACCCCGTCGCGGACCTCCAGGATCACCTCCACGTCGGCGGAGGTGCCGGGCAGGAGCTGTGCCGCAAGCTGAGCGTCGTCCAGCTCCACCTCGATCTCCACCGTGCGATTCTGGGCCTCGACGTCGAGGACGTAGGGGGCGACCCGTGCCACCCGTCCGGGGAAGGTCCGGCCTGGAAAGGGATCGAGGGTCACCCGTACCGGCTGGCCGGCATGGATGCGCGACGAGTCGACCTCGTCCATCGGTGCCGCGACGTAGATCGACGCGGTGTTGATCAGGTCGATCACCGGCTCGATGGGGATTGCCGGCGGCGATGGGGTTGCCCACTCCCCGACCTCGATGGTGAGCCGCGCGATCACCCCGTCGAACGGGGCGCGTACCACGGTCTTGTCCAGCTCCGCCCTCGCCACCCCCACCGCCGCGCGGGCGCGGTCGGTCTCGGCACGAGTGGCGCGACAGGCGGCATCGGCGGTGTCGACGGCGCTCTGGAACTGGTCCAATAAGTCGACGGCGATGATGTGGCGCTCCGCCAGGTCGCGGTTGCGCGCCAGCTCGCGACGCGCACGATCCGCGGCAAGACACGCCTGGTCACGGCGGCTCTCGGCGGCCTCCAGCTCGCGCTCCGCCAGACGGTGCCGGGCGCGCAGGGCGGCGTCATCGAGCCGCAGGAGGACCTCCCCGGCAACCACGCGCTCGCCCTCGCGGTGGGGGATCTCGGAGATACGCCCTCCGACCTCCGGCGACAGGTGGGCGCGGAGGCGGGCCTTCACCGTGCCGGCACGCGAGTTGGTGACGGTCTGCTCCACGGTGCCGCGCTCCGCGGCGACGACCTTCACCTCCAGCGGTGTGGGCGCCAGGAGGGTGAGGCGTAGGGCCACCCCCGCCGCCACGAGCAGGCCCACCATCCCCAGCCGGATCAACCACTTGCGCATGGGGACAGGGTACCCACCGGGCAGCA
The DNA here is from genome assembly GCA_050050395.1 of Nitrospirota bacterium. GTDB lineage: Bacteria > CG2-30-53-67 > CG2-30-53-67 > CG2-30-70-394 > CG2-30-70-394 > DASWHD01. The sequence goes on along the minus strand of JASFUG010000044.1, from coordinate 5,799 downwards.
GGCCGGATAGGGGACGGCCGGCGGAGGGATCGTACCGTGCAATCCGTGCTGGCGCGATCGGCACCCGCAGCCACGACCGCTGCGGCTACTGGAAGAGGACGTTCGCGGGAAGGTAATACCGTGTCCGCCCGCGAAGCATCTCGGTGGTCCGGCGCACCAGGGGCTCGAGCGGTGCAGAGCCGTCGGTCAGAACCCGTCCGTCCGCCACCACCACCGGTGTGCTACGAGCGAGCGCCGCCGTCAGCGACCGTGTCTGGCTCGGGTCGCCCGGTTCGGGGGGGTGTCGGCGGGGGTGGGCGGCGGCGGCAATGAAGATGTTTCGCGTCGGGTAGTCATCCGATTCCCACGGATGTGGGTAGCAGTCGACCGTGCGGAAGACCTGGCGGGCCGTGCTCACCACCGCCTCCAGCGCCGGACGCTGCGAGGGATCCAGGTGGCTGCCGATGAAGTTCAGCGAGACCACACCGCCGGTGTTCAGGTGCGCTGCGTAGAGAGCGAAGGCCTCCTCGGTGAACAGCTGCCACGGTGGATTGCCGCCCAGGAAGGCGTCGACGATGATTGCGTCCCAGGTGTGATCGGTGCGCTGGAGGTAGCGTCGGCCGTCATCGACGAACACGGTGCCCGTGTAGCCGAAGTACTCGCGGGCGGCGCGCACTACCTCGGCGTCGATTTCCACGGTCTCGACGTCGACGCCGTCCCTCTCGAGTACCGATGAGATCACTCCGGCCCCCAGGCCAATGACCAGGGCGGTCTGTGGTCGCTCTGCGTAGAGCCGAGTCACGGCGATGAGCGCGTCGTCGAAGGTGTAAACGGCACGACCGGTCTTCAGATCGATCCCCCCTTGGTCCGCTCCGTTCACGATCATATAGCGATAGATATCGCCCTGGTCGATCACGCGTAGCTCGCCGTACGGAGAGTGTCGCTTGGCTACCAGGCGGCACTCCTGGCCGAAACGGTTCATCCCTGTGACGTTCTGTGAGCCTCCGGCGATGAGCAGGCCCGCGAGGAGGGCGACGATCACCGTGCCGGCGAGCGCCACCATGGCGCGGAGCAGCATGGCAGGCAATACGACCAAGGCCGCGGTGCCAACGAAGCCCACCGCCAGCGGCGTATAGAGAAACAGCCATGCGGCGGCGAGGGTTCCAACCAGGCTGCCCATCGTGGAGATCGCATAGACACCGCCTGCCGTGCCGCCGACATGGGCCACCCCGCCGGACGCGAGACCGCGGATCAGGGAGGGCGAAACCTGGCCCAGGAAGAACATGGACGGGGCCAGGAGCGTCGCGCCGGCGAGCGCCGCACCGGCGAGGGTCGGCAGATCGACCGTCGCCTCGACCAGGGGGACCCGCAACCATGGGACAGCCGCGCACAGGGCAGCGCCGATCGTCGCGGCCCGGCAGGCCACGACGATGCCTCCGGTCCGGTCGGCGCGATGACCGCCGAATGCGTATCCGGCGGCCAGTGCCAGCATCGTCGTGGCGAGGACGATCGCCCAGACCGAGATCGACCCGCCGAAGACGGGGGTCAGGATCCGGGCGACCCCCAGCTCCACGACCATCACGGCCGCACCGGCCGCCGCCGCCAATCCGAGACCGACATAGACGTGCCAGCGATGGATGCTGCGGCCTTCGGCGCCTACGTTTTTCGATGGTGAACTAATGACGGCACCGTTCCTGAGTACTCATGGCGCTCGATCTCTCGTGGCTGTGGATGGCTAGCCCGTGAAAGGTGCTGGAGCCCCCATGCATCCTCCGAATGTGTGCAGTATGACCCATTTGTCGCGGCGCTGTCGCGATGCCGGGCAGGGACACGGTAGCTCGACCCGCGGCGGGACGGCACCGTGCGGCGCGTCCCCACCGGCGAAAAACGAACAGGGAGGCCTGACGACCTCCCCGTTCCGTACGGCAGTCCTCCTGGACAGCAGGTACTGCCTACCGCTGGAGATACTCCAGGTCGGAGCCCGGCCGCTGGTTGGGGAGGATCTCCTCGAAGGCGAAGACCGGCGACCGGCTGGCCGGGTAGATGCTAAGGAAGCGCACCCGGAGGCGCACGTCGGTGCCGTCGCGGCGATGCTCGAAGAGGGGATCCGCCTCGGGCGGGAATTCGATACGGGCAATGGTGGTCGGGGCGGCGGCGATGCGCGCCGTGAAGTGGGTGGGCAGATCCAGGAATTGCACGCCCGGACGGGCGCGGTCGCGACTCCACCAGATCCGGAGGAACACGAACTTCTCCTCGAACACCGCGCCGACGTAGTCCTCCGGGTGGGCTCGCAGCTCCTTGATCGGGATGTCGGCAAAGGTGTGGACGCGTTCGTCGGGCGTCTTCGCCTTGGGTGGGCCCGCGCAGGCCACGGTCACGAGAAGCAACAGCAATACCGGCCTTCGGACGAACCTGATCATGGACCCTCCTCACGTCGGCTACCCCGACGCGCTGCGATGTGGAACATGGCGGCGACGTACCGGTCGATGGGCACGCGGTGTCGAATGCCTTACGCGGCGCGGCGTGCGAACCTCGTGGCGCGCTCTACCGCAGGGTGTGGGCGAACTCGACGGCGAGCTCGAAATTATCTGCCAACGGCTGGCCCTTGTAGGTCTGGCCTTCGAGGGCCACGGGGACGCCGGCGTCGTTGACCCGGTGGCAGGCGCCGCACTTGACCGGGCCATGGGAGCCGTCGGGATTGATCGCCGCGGCCTGGGCGTAGCTGCCGGTGTCCACGTCGGGGGTGACCGGGTACAGGCCGTGGATGGACTCGTGACATCCCTGGCAATGGATCCCCGAGTGGCCGGTGGAGTGGCGCATCAGGGCGTACTTGCCGGGCTGATCGATGGGAAAGGCCCGCCCACCCTCGCTCTCCACGAAGGGTGGGGTGTGGCAGTCGGCGCAGTGGGGCGAGCCGGGCGCCAGCCAGTAGTCGCGGCCGTGGGTGGCGGCGTCGTAGGGCACGACGATCCCATCGGCGCCGGAGAGGGGGTCAGGGCTCACCGGGATCACCGAGCGGTCGCCGTCCTCGTCCGGATCCGTGAGGGCCGGGCCCGAGCCGTCCGCATTGACCTTGATGACGGCGATCGGCGCGATGGTCTGGCCGGTCCGGTCCCAGGTACGCACCACTCCCGAGCCCGTGTCCGGCCCGGTGAGGGGCACCCGTGGGTCGAGGTAGTCCTGGACCAGAGTGGCCTCGTCGATACCCAAGGCGGCGGCGATCTCTGCCAGCGATTTGTTGCGCAGGGTCTGCCCCTCTCCGGAAACGGGATCCGTGAGGTGATCCGCCTTGTACAGCTCCTGGGCGAGGCGGTTGTGGCACTGGGTGCACCACAGGCCCTTCTCCTGGCCGGCCTCTGCATAGACGTTGTCGCGCAGCCACTGGCCGACGGCGTTGAGGTGGCTGGGCCCCGGGACCTCTCCCTCCTTGTTTGGGTTGGAGTGTACGTCGCGGCCCACGAAGCAGCCACCGGCGGCATCGCGGTTGTCGGCCTGGGCATAGGGATTGGAGCCGTCAGATGCGATCGGGTAAGCATTCATCTTGCCGTCGTCCCGGTGGGCCGGATGGCAGCCTTGACAGAGGCCGGTGCGGCCGTGGGCGTCGGGCGAGGGACGGCGTGTCTGATGGCCTAGGTGGATCGCCTCAGTGAGGGGCCGGATGAGGCGGTCGGGATCGGGGTTGAGGCGATCGAAGTCCGGCCCGCGCTCCTCCTCCGGTACCTCGCGGATGCGCTTGGAGAACAACACCCCCACCACGTTGTCCGCGTGGCAGTCTTGGCAGCGCACCGAGTCATGGCCCAGCCGGGTGACCAGGGTACCTCCGGCCGGGTAGTTGGCGGTGAAGGCGGTGCCGTGACGGGCGTCGTGGATCTCCAGGATGGAGATCGCCGCCGACTTCAGGCGGGCGAACCACTCGCCGGTCCGCATCTTGTTGCGCCAGAAGTCGAACTCCGCTTGGTACTTCTGGTAGGTGTCGCCGTTCGCGTTCTCCGTGCCATGGCAGCGGTCGCAGGCGGGGACGTCGATCGGATTGGTGCCGAACCCCTGCACCGGCCGGCCGTGGCTGTCCTTGATCGGCTCCTCGGTGACCGCGTCGACCAGGGTGACGACGGCCCGCTGGAAGGGACGGATGTCCTTCTCCTCGAGGAAGAAGGCCGACTTGACGTAGTCGTTGAACGGCGTCAATGGCAGCCCTAGGGCCTCCCAGGTGTTTGGCAAGCTGAGCTCCACCGGCACGTTCTCCATCGCCGGCGAGTCGGTGAAGACGACCGTGCCGGTGGGGCCGGAATTGCGCAGGAAGTCGTTGGATACCCGCTGATTGGTGGGGCCCCGATCGACCTTGATGTGGTAGGCCTCGCCGACCCGTAGTTTCTTGGCGTCGGCGGTGGTGCCGGTGGAGTTGCCGCCCTTCAGGTCCTCGTAGACGTAGAGCTGGCGGAACTCCTCGCTGGCCAGGGTTCGCCCCTCGTACTCGGCCCCCCAGTACATGAGCTTCTTGTGCTCGGAGTGGGTGTTGGGCTTGCCCTGGGCGTCCTCGTGGGTGTAGTGCAGCTTCAGGCGCCGCTCGCCATCGACCAGCACCTCCGGGTCGTCCGGCGCCGCGCCGAGGATCTCCGGCCCCGCTCCCCGGTCGGTGCGCACCACCTGGGCGAGGATGGAGTTATAGGGCGGTAGAATGCAGCAATAGGAGAAGTCGAAGCCCGTACAGTGCATCCCCAGCTCGTAGTGGATGAGGATCACGTAGTCCCGAGGCGGCGCCGACCCTGCGACGGGTGTGGCGGTCTCCGGTGCTGCGGCGGGGCGCCCCCCGGGGTGGGTGCAGGCGATCGTCGCGGCGGCCAGGAGGGCGCCCACCAGGACAAGATGACGCGACGACGGAAGGGACACGGGCATGGCCATCAGTTCTTCTCCTCCGCTGCGGCCGTGGTGGGCCGGTTGAGCTTGTACACCTCGGGGAACAGCTTCACTGGGTACTTCTCGTCCGCCAGGCGACTCGCGTACGCCTGAACCTTGTTGTAGTTCCAGCGCTCGCGGATGCGCTGCCGGGTGTCGTCATCCAGGGGAACGACCTCCTCCGGCCGCTCCTCCAGGACCCGGATGATGTGGAAGCCCCCTTCCGTCTCCACCGGCTCGCTGATCCCGCCGGGGCCGAGAGAGAAGGCCGCGTCGCTGAGCTTCGGATGACCCTGCTCGCGGGTTACCCAGCCGAGTACGCCGAGGGTCTTCTCGACATGGGGCACGATGGAGCGCTCGCGGGCCAATGTAAAGAACGTGACGCCCTCGGGTGGGTCCTTGAGGATGGCGAGGATCTCCTCCGCCTCCTCTTTCGTCGTCACCACGATCTGCTGCACCTTGCGCTGCTCGGGCAAGGTGAAGTTCTCGATGTGCTCCTGGTACTCCCGCTCCACCCCCGCGTCGTCGAGCCCCTCACGGGCGATGATCTCTTCGCGCACCAGCTTGGTCAGCTCGTCGCGCCGGAAGACCGCCATCTTCGCCTGTAGACTCTCTTCCTGATCCAGGCCGAGGCGACGCGCCTCTCGTGCCAGCAGGTGTGTATCCACCAGCTGCTCCACCCGCTCAAGCCGGTTGTCGACGGTCCTGATGGTGGTCGGGAGCTTGGGCAAGAGCTGTCGCCAGGTGATCGACTCCCCGTCCACGGTGGCGACCGGCGTGAGCGGAGCGCGCTCGACGTCCCCGGTCGGATCCAGTGCCTCGCGGTGGATGGTGACCTTCGCGGCCGCACGCAGGCGCGCCACCTCGTCCCGTCGCCCGCTGATACGCCGCTCCTTGAGGATCTCCTTGCGCAGCCTCACCCGGCGC
>JASFUG010000043.1:0-12978 GCA_050050395.1 Nitrospirota bacterium | reverse complement strand
CCTGTCCGGCCTGGTCCATCTGCGCCGCGGCGACACCGGCCCAGTAGGTCGCCTCGCTGTTGTCCGGCGAGAGCTCCATGGCCCGCAGCAGCCGCGGCAACGCGGTACGCGGATCACCGGCGTTGAGCGCCTGAATTCCCTGCGCGACGAGCCGCTCGACGTCCGTCACCTCGCCCGCCGAGGTCACTCGCCCGGGCACGGTCGACAGAACGAGCACGAGAGCCACCAAAACCACACGGCCACAACCCCCCGTCACTGCGCGTCGCATCCTCTGGCCTCCCAAGTCGTGGCGAGCTCCCCCTGGCGATTGCCGATCCGGCCTCCGTGACGGATTGCGCCCGGTGTGGAGCCTCGTAAGCGTCACCCATGCAAGATTTGATCCACCGGGAAAGAAAACCGGGCATCATCCGCAACATCTTGAAAACTAGACTGACTGATTGAGTGCCCCCCTCTCCATGGCGGACCATCCGGCCCCGTCCCACGCAAAAGTGGGGAAAAATCACCACCTCGTGCGTCTCAATGTGATATGGACGTCTCAAAATGAGATGACCCCGCGGCAGGGAAGGAAAGGCCGAAAAAACAGGTCCAATACACCCGTCTTTGATGTCTTTTCATGCATGACTGGAGTAGCGCCGGCCACACACTGCTCTCTTGATCCCGCCGCCAGCAAGCCCCGGCGTACGGCCGCCCGTCTGGCCCCGGTCGGCTACCAAACCCGACGATGTGTTACGATCCGCCCCGATGGCCGCGCCAGACGAACTCAGCCCCACGCTTGAGGCACTCCTTGAGACCGGCCGTATGGTGGTCGGGACGGTCGAGCCCGACCGGTTGCTGCGGGTCCTCCTCGACGCTTCACGTCGCCTGTTTCGAGCCGTTGGCTGCACCATCGTGCGACTGGAACGCGACGGTACTCACCTGGTGTTTTCGACCGTGGTCGGCGGCGCCGATGTCGAGGAGACCCGTCTCGAGGCCGGCCAGGGCATCGTTGGGTGGGTCGTCGAGCGGGGCGAGAGTGCGATCTGCAACGACCCCGCCGCCGATGCGCGCTTTTCTTCCTACGTCGATAACCGGAGTGGCTTCACGACGACGTCGATCCTGTGTGCGCCGCTCCTTCTGGACGACGGCGTGGTGGGTGCGATAGAGGTCCTGAATACGGTTGCCGCCGGCGGGTTCACGGTCGCCGATGCTCGCTTGCTGGAGGCTTTCGCCGCGCTCGCCGTCGCTGCCATCGAACGTGCGAATGACTTTGACCGGCTGACCAACGTGAGCACGGCGCTACGCGCCGAGGTGGAGGAACGTCACGACTTCGTGGTGGGCACCAGCGCCGCCATGCGCACGGTGGTGGACATCGCGCGCAAGGCCGCGAGCACCCCGACCACGATGCTGCTCCTGGGCGAGAGTGGTACCGGCAAGGAGGTGCTCGCTCGGGCGATTCATCAGTGGAGTCCGCGTGCGAGCCGACCGTTCGTGGCGGTGAACTGCGTCGCCCTGACCCCCGATCTCCTGGAAAGCGAGCTCTTCGGACACGAAAAAGGAGCGTTCACCAGCGCCGTGGCGCAGAAGAAAGGTAAGTTCGAGCTCGCGGACGGCGGCACCATCTTCCTCGATGAGATCGGCGACCTCGCGCCACCGCTCCAGGCGAAGCTGTTACGGGTTCTGCAGGAACGCGAGTTCCAACGGGTGGGCGGAACCCGAGATTTGCGCGTCGACGTACGGGTGATCGCCGCGACCAACCGGGACTTGCGCGAGGCGATCGACGAAGGGCGTTTTCGCGAAGACCTTTACTACCGACTGAATGTCGTGTCGCTCACGTTACCGCCCCTGCGGGAACGCAAAGCAGATATCCCCGAGTTGGCGGAACGCTTCGTGCAACGCTACAGCCGAGAATTAGGCCGACCGCCTGCGACGCTGAGTGACGGAGCGGTGGCGAGACTCCGGCGGCACGACTGGCCGGGAAACGTACGCGAGCTGCAGAACGCCATCGAGCGGGCAATTGTACTCTCCTCCACCGCTGTGCTCACGGAGAGGGACTTCCCTGTCGAGATTCGTGGTGAAGAGCCACACTCAGATCGCCTGTCAGACGCTGGCGACGGCGAGACCCTCAACCTGGCGGATGCGGTCACCGCCTTCAAGCGAAGTAGAGTACGCGCGGCGCTAAAGGCCGCGGATGGCAATCAAACACACGCCGCCCAGCTCCTCGGAATGCGTCAGCCCAACCTCTCACGCCTGATCAAATCCCTCGACCTTTGACCGCCCGGCAGGCGACACAACGGCACCGTCGCCAAGGACGACCTCTTCGCCTTCGACGGCTGCCATCACCCGAATGGGGCCGGCCGCGTCTCGTGCAGAGCGCAACATAGAAGCTACGTCGTCGTCCTCGAGGTCGGGGGCAAAATGGAAGAGAGTGAGTTGCTGCACGCCCGCATCTTGACAGAGGCGAAGAGCGTGCTCTGGCGTCGAGTGGCCCCAGTCAGCCCGCGCCTCGTATCGGCCCACCTCAAAGAAGGTGTCGTGGATTACCAGATCGGCTCCCGCGAGGGCCGGGATCACATGGCTCCAGTAGTACGACGATCGCACGCCTTCAGACCTCCCGCCGTGGTGGGGCCCCAGCACCTCGTCCCACGGTCCGGTGTCGGAGAGATAAGCCATCTTTACGCCCGCATCCCCATCGCCAGCTCCGCCTCCCACACTGAGCACGTAGCCAAACGTTTGGCCCGGATGGTTCAGGGTGATGGGCTGGACGGTCACCGCACCGACTGAGAAACCGACGTCCGCCCGCACAGTGTGGAACCGGTACGCCTGCTTCATCGTCTCATACGAGACCGGGAAGTTAGCCGGTGTGTAGGACAGGGCGACGACGTTGTCATCCAATGCGGTATGTCCAGCGGCAACGCCGGGCGCATGGACTTCAAACACGTTGCCCGCTACATACGCCGGCTCGAAGAATGGCAGTCCCTGGATATGATCCCAGTGACGGTGTGAAATGAGCAGGGCTGCTCGCCCTCGGCCCCCGATGAAATCCGGGTGGAGCATCAACTCGCGTCCAAGGTTGCGGATGCCCGTGCCGGCGTCGAGCACGATGATCGAACCGTCGGATAACTCGACCGAGACGCACGGTGTGTTGCCACCGGTCCGGACTGTGTTCCGGCCCGGCACCGGGATCGACCCCCGCACCCCCCAGTAGCGGATCTTCATCGCCGCGGCTCCTTCGGGACTGTGCATCTTCACGAGCTAATGATGACCACAATCTGACCGCCCACTGACGCGAGGGAACAGCAGCTCAGCCACAGAGCGCCCTCGATGTGTGAGCCTCGCTGTTTCGAGATCACGAACGAATCCAAGTCAACCCTCGCTGCGGTCACTGGCTCCAGAACGCCACCAAACTACGGCTCCTGCCGATGAACGATCTCGTCCACCGTCGCTCAAGTCTACTCGTCGCCGGTGTCAGAGTAAGCACGTCCAGTGCTCTGTTGGGACCTCTCTTCCGGCAATCGCCGACCGCTCACGGGCTAGCCAGCCTTGGGCAGGTGGGCGATCTGTTGCGCCTCAGGAATCGGGACAACTGAATCCCGGTCTCGGCACCGAGCGACCGTCGATGGGTGAGAGCGTCGTGTCTGTATAGAGGCGGCTTCACTCGGCCGGACCGGCGGCATCGTTCTGGCGCAGCTCTGCCAGTTTGGCACGCATCTGTTCCAGCAGAGCGTCGAACCCATCTCGCCGAATGATCTCACCGTAGGTGCTGCGGTAGTTTCGGACGAGACTCACGGCTTCGATTGCCACGTCGTAGACTCGCCAGTCTCCTTTCCGATCGACCAGCTTGTACTGGATCGGGATCTCCACGCTCTTGGTAACGATGGCCGTATCGACGGTGGCCTTGTTGCCTTTCACGTGTTCCTTCAGGTACTCGACCCGCTCGTCGGTGTACGCCTCGATCTTTGCCATGTAGCTCGCCTCCAGCAGGTCGGCGAACAGCTCCACGAACTCTTCCCGCTCCCCCTCTGTCGTCTTCCTCCAGTGGGTGGCAAGGGTGCCTTGCGACATGGCCCGGAAATCAAACCGGCCGTGGACCAGGGAGCGGATCGCCGCACGCCGCGCCTGCCGGTCTTGCTCGTGATCCCTGAGCACGGACAGGATCGCCTCCACCGTGGATTGGACCTGTGCCAAGGGTCCAGTGGCCGCCGCCGCGCTGTCCGACGCGCCGGCGATCAACGACACCGCAATCAGCAAACCGATGAGCCGTGCGATCATCACCCGTCTCCCAGGGAACCAACTTTGACGCCGACTCGCGAGGGCGTAGGTAGAATGACACCCGTGTCCCATACTCGAGCCGACCCACCGGGTCGCTGAGAGGTGGACCCACGGGCTCCTCATCAAGCACTCCGCGCGTTTGTCAACATCAGTACGCATAGTGGTCGCTACCATCAACGGGCCGCGGGACGGCTCTGCCGATCACAGCGGCTCACTTCTCGATCTTGCCGATGCGTCGCTGTGCATACGCATCACGAATAAATAGGTATGGGTCGAGCTCGTCCCGTTTGATTCCTTCGTACGTGTCTTTGTCCAACGAAGTGGTGTTGACCGCGTCACTACCCTTCGCCGCCCAGTATTCGCGATCATCCACGACGTACGTGAGTGGATCAAGGAACCGATCCACGACCCAGCCCACCCCGTCGCGCACGTTACTCGGTCCGAGGACGGGCAAGACGAGGTACGGTCCGGCGCCGAGGCCATAGCGACCAAGGGTCTGGCCGAAGTCCTCCTGGAACTGCGGGATGCCAGCATACCGTTTGGCCGGGTCGAAGAGGCCACCGATTCCGATCGTGGTATTGATGATAAACCGCATCAGCTCGCCGCCGGCTGGACCGATTTTGCCCTGCAGCGTGTTGTTGGCGACCCGAATCGGGGCCGCAAGGTTGGAGAAGAAGTTTCCGACCGAGACCCGCACCGGTTCGGGCACCTTGCGGAAGACGCGCGCGACGGGCTTCAACACATAGAAGTAGAGTTTGTCGTTGAAGGTAAAGATGGCGCGGTTCACCCGCTCGAAGGGATCGCGCACCACGAGCTCCGGCTCGCTGAAGAGGTCCTCATCGAGGTCCGTACCCGCAGCACCGCTATCCTCCGCCACGCTCCCCGCCGTCCCATCCGTCAGCGCGCTCGCGTCGGCAACCGGGTCCTGGGCGTGCGCCAGTAAGACCTGGGTGCAGAGCACGAATGGGAGAGCGATCGTCAGCAGCGCCTTGCGCACCGGGAGCTACTCCTTTTCGAAGATGTACTTGCTCACCAGAGTCTCCAGGTTGATGGCCGACTCCGTCTCGGTCAGCTCACCGCCGGGCGCGACGTACTCCTCCGCACCACCGGGCGTGATATCCACGTAGCGATCGCCGATGATGCCGGCCGTGCGGATCGATGCGATGGCGTCGTCCTGTAGCTTCACTTGGCGGTCGATCGCCATCTCTACACGCGCATCATACTCCTCCCCGTCAAAGCGGATCGCCGAGACTGTCCCCACCTTCACTCCGGCAATCTCGACCACCGCGCCCTCCTTCAGGCCGGAGACCGACCCGAAGTGCGCGGACACCGTGTAGGAGTCGTCCCCCCAAAGGCTCACCTCGCCGAGCTTGACCGAGAGGTAGGCGAAACACAGAAATCCAGCTACGAGGAAGAGACCGACCGCGACCTCCACATTGAGCCTAGCCATAGGGATCTATCTCCTCCCGTTCACTCGAATAGATGGTGCCCATCGTGGTCTCGACGAACGCACGGATGACCGGATGCTGGGACCGTTGGAACTCCTCCGGCGGCATGCAGCCCTGGATCATCTTGTCCGCCAGCAGCGTGACGTAGTCGGAGAGTTTGAAGATCTTGGGAACATCATGGCTGACGATCACGGCGGTATAACCGAGTTGCTGCTGGGTCTGATAGAAGAGTCGGTAGAGCTCGTTGCTGCGCTTGGCATCGAGCCCGGTGGTGGGTTCATCAAAAAAGACCACCTGCGGATTGAGCACCAATGCCCGGGCTAGGCCTACCCGCTTCTGCATGCCGCCGCTGAGCTGCGCGGGAAACTTACCATCGGCTCCGACCAAGTCCATCATCTCAAGCTTTTCCGCGACGTTCTCCCGGATCTTCTCCTCCGTGGCGTCGGTCCGTTCGCGTAGCGGCAAGGCGACGTTGTCGTACACCGTCATGGAGTCGAACAGGGCGACATTCTGAAAGAGAACGCCGAAGTTCGTACGAACGTTGCGGAGCTGCTTCTTGCTGAGCTTTGCGATGTCTTCGCCAAAGACCAGGACCTTGCCTCGGTCGGGCCTCACGAGGCCCAGCATGTGCTTGAGGATGACGCTCTTTCCCTGGCCACTGGCGCCGGTGATGACTGTTGTCCTGCCCTCCGGCACGACAAGATTGACCTTGTCGAGCACCCTTTGCCCGGCGAACGACTTCTCCACGTCCACCAATTGAATGGCGATCCGTTCGCCGGACGCCGTCTCCGAGCGCTGATCTTGCCGTCCGTTGTGATCGCCCACGAACGCCTCCGCGCTACAGCATGATCGCGCTGATCAGGTAGTCCCAAACAAGGATGGTGACGGAGGAGAGCACGACGGCGCTGGTGGTGACACGGCTTACCCCCTCGGCTCCAAAGCCCCCCGACCGGTCAAGATGCAGAAAAAACCCCTTTCCCGCCGCCACCCAAACGACCAGCAATCCAAACACCAGCGACTTGACGACCCCCATCTCGATATCGTCCCAGACCACACTGCTGTACATCCCCTGAAAGTAAGCACCCTGGTTGACGCCTAGGAGAAAGACGCCGACGAGCAGTCCACCGAGGATCCCCACCACGTCAAAGATGCAGGTCAGCAGCGGAATCGAGACGATGCAGGCGACGAACTTCGGCGCCATCAGGTACTTGAAAGGATCGATCGCCATGCACTCCAAGGCGTCGATTTGCTCGGAGTTCCGCATGATGCCGATCTCGGCACAGATTGCCGAGCCAGCCCGGCCGATCACCATCAACGCGGTCAAGACCGGCCCCAGCTCGCGGATCAGGCTGACCGCGACGGCAGATCCCAGGAGCCCCTCCGAGCCGAACTTGCGCAACGTGTAGTACCCCTGGAGACCGAGCACCATGCCGGTGAAGGCACCGGTGAAGAGGATCACGAAGCTCGAGCGGGCCCCGATGAAGTGGATCTGGCGCACCGTCGGTGCGAGCTTATACGGTGGCCGCACCACACTCGCGAGGCAGGCGAGGAGAAACAGCCCCATTCGCCCTGCCTGTTCGAGGTAGTAGAGGCCTGCATCACCGAGACGCTCGATCGTCCTGCCCACAACCCTCCCTTCGGGAAACGTCCCACGGACGGGCCCGCCCCGCCGTCGACGGTGCCGCCAGCTTACCCAATCCGATCCAGCGGTCGCCACAGGGTCGACACGTCATAGCCCCACTCCCCATACGCGATGCCACTTTTCATAGCCACTCTGACACACCGTTGACCGACCAGCCGACGGCGCGCCGTCAGAAGATCTCGGCGATCCGGTCCACCGCCTTGCGCAGGCGGATGGAAAGGATGCGGTTCACCGCCTTCAGAAAGGCAATGCCCGCCTCGGGATTCTGCTCGAGCAGCTCTGCGAGGGCATCGCGGTAGAGCAGCACCATCTCCGTATCCTCGAGGGCCGTAACGGTTGCCGATCGCGGCTGCTCATCGACCAGCGCCAGCTCACCGACGAATGCCCCCCGCTGAAGGATCGCAATGATAATCTGGCGCCCCTCGAACTCGGTCTGTTTCTTGACCTCCAGCTTGCCGCCCACCACGACCCCGACGTAGTCGCCAGGCTCCCCCTGCCGAAAGACGGTCTCCCCTTCAGGGTAGTGCACGAGCTCCAGATACGACGCGATCTGCTCGCGCTGGTCGTCGTCGAGGAGTTGGCAAATCGCCAAGTCGACGCCGAGCTTGCCTAGGATCTTTTTCGCTTGTCGGTCCATCGCTCTCGCTCACCGCGCCCGCACTATCAACGGGACGCGCAACATTTCCCAACGCACTCTGCACCCACACGTCACCGCGGTCACACCACCCCAGACCACACAGCTTACGTCAGACTAACAGGGAATCAGCGCCTCCCGAAATGCCCTACCGATAGGCGCCCACTACACATGGCCATCGCGGCTGAGATGGGGCACGGCGCCAACAGCCTGGGACCGTATAGGGTGAAAATGCAGTTTCATTATCGGATACATTGTGGGGACGCGACCCAGGCCATTCCTATCCCCTGAAGGCATGTGAAGAAGCATCCCATGGACGTCGACCTCATCGAGGAGGACTGGCATCGCCGTGGATTCAGCTGCGCCGTGTGGGTCGATCCGCCGGGTCAATGCTGGGAGGACTTCGTCCATGCCACGGATGAGCTGGTGATGGTCGTGGAGGGAGTGATGGAGTTCGAAGTCGGCGGCGAGATCGTCTCGTCCGAGATCGGCGAGGAGCTCTTCATCCCTGCCGGGGTCGTCCACTCCACCCGGAACCGCGGGACCACCGTCGCCCGCTGGCTCTACGGGTACCGTGACACACGGTGATGACGGGCGCCGTCCAGACACTCCATCCTGTTCGCCGACCACGCATCGCGACAGCCGGATACATGGAGCGATTCCGGCACGGCCTAGCCGGAGACGGGGTGAAGCCCGCTTCCACTACCGGTCGCCGCGCGAACGCCGGGGGAGATCATCTCTCTCACCCGCCGTACCCAGCGCATGGACTGGACGATGTTGGAGAAGTCATCGGTCCACACCCCGGTCCCGCTCGCCGGTGCGAGATCGCGCCAACGATAGTCGTCGTCCAGGAACGCGACGTCGGATACGTGGCGCGCAATGACGACCCAGTCGGCCGCGTAGAGAAACCGTCGCTGTTCGAAATCCGACGCAGCGACAGGTGACTGAATCCGACCGAACGCCCCTGCATCGGCGACGAGATTCGCGAAGACCTGCTCCAGCGCCAGATGGCGGCTCGATATGTGTGCCGCGATGAGCCCACCCGGCGCCAGTTTCTCGAAATAGAGAGCGAGGGCCTCGCGGGTTGCGAGATGGACGGGGACGGTGTCGGAGCTATAGGCATCGAGGATGATCAAGTCGAAATGCGCGTTGGGCGCTTGCTGCAAGGAGAGGCGAGCGTCTCCCAGTACAATCGTGGCGCCCGGCGCGCATTCGCTCAGGTACGAGAAGTAGTCGCCATTTCTTGCGATCTCGACGACCAGGGGGTCGATCTCGTAAATCGTCCACTGCTGCGACGGTTGCTTGTAGCAAGAAATGGCGCCGGCCCCGAGGCCGATGAGCGCCACGTGGTTTGCGTTCACGTCCCCGATGTCTTCGAAGAGCTGTCCGATCGGCGACCGCTTGTGGAAATAGGTCACCGGTTCCCGATACCGAGCCGGATCGATGTGTTGAGCACCATGAATCGTCGTCCCGTCGTAGAGGACGTGAAACTCATGTGTCGGATCCAGTAGCACCCTATGTACGCCGAAGAAGCTTCGCTCCTGCGCCAACAGCTCCCTCTCGGTCGACAAGGTCACACTGAAGCCGAACAGCACCACGCATACCCCGAGACCAAACCGCAGGGGTCGGTCTGCGAAGAGATAGACGGAGAGTCCGATCACGATTGCGTAGGCGATGATCGCGGCGTCGCTATATCGGTCGACGCCGACGCCGCCGTTCAACCTCGGCAATAGCACAAACGCCAGGAGGACGAGGGGGAGGAGGACATCCCAATAACGCGAGTGCTTCCCGCCAGGCGACAGGAGCGGCCGCAAGCCACAGGCCAGGGCAATGGCGAGGGGGTATTCGACGATCGAGTCGAAGAGCATGGGCGCCAATATGGCGCTGAATATGCCGCCCAGGACGCCCCCGAAAGCCATCCATAAATAGAACTCGGTCAGATGGCGGCTGTCCGGCTTGTGCTTGACCAGCTCGCCGTGACACACCATCGCGGTGACGAAAAACGCCAGGAGATGCAGTGGCGCGAAGATCACCCAGGCGGTCGGTACCATGCCAAAGGTGACGACCAGCGGCAGGATGAGGAAGGGCTGAACCCTTACCATCCAGGAGTGCTTCAGGGACGGATGTCGGGAAAAGACGATTACGAAGGTCGACAGATAGAGAACGAGCGGCAGCACCCAGAGGAGAGGGGCCGCGACCAGATCGGTGGTGATGTACAGGGTCACCCCAAGCAACAGACTCGACGGTGCCGCGGAGAGAAGGATCCAGTGGCAACGTCGTCGCCATCCGATGGTGTATAGAGTCCCCGAGGCACTCGTTTCGCGGGTCTCGGGGCCACGGCGTACGCGCCACAGGAGCAAGCCGCAGAGGAGGATGCACGCCAAGAGAAGGGCGTAACCGATCGACCAAATCGCGGCCTGAGACCCCGTGCTCAGTAACGGCTCGACCAGGATCGGGTAGCTCACCAGGGCGAGGATGCTTCCGAAGTTGCTGCTTGCGTACAAGAAATACGGGGTCGCGGCAAGGGGATGGTCGGTGCGGGAGAACCATCGCTGGAGGAGCGGCGCCGTCGCCGCCACGGCGAAGAATGGAACGCCTACCGAGACCGAGAACAGACCCAGCAGCCACGGGATCGGCGTCTGGTCCAACGGCGGTGTCCAGCCTGCCGCGACGGCAATGGGCAAGGCGGATACAGTGGCCAGAAGGATCGCCGTATGGACGATGATCTGGGAGCGGATCGGCAGCCAACGGCTGATACCGTGGGCATAGCTGTAACCCAGCAGCAAAGATCCCTGAAAAAACACCATCGCGGTGTTCCACACCGCGGGTGAGCCACCCAGCATCGGCAACACCATCTTGGTGAACATCGGCTGGATGCCAAACAGCAGGAAGGCACCGAGAAACAGGGTGACGGAATAGAGGACCAGGACGGCGGTCTCCGTCGCACGGGATCGCCCTCTTTCCGCGATGACCATCGGACGCGCTGTCAACTCAGCGCGGGACGATTTCTTCAAGGCCTGTGCCGTATCCATGAATAGTCGGGGAGATCTACTCATTGTCCCGGAGAGCGGCGGGCTCCGCGATATCGAAAGCGTTCCCGGAAGCTGCGCGGCGCCGGTGGGGCCCGCCGCGATTGCCGGAGCGAGGCAGCCATCGGCTGTCCGGGAGTCCTCTGCCGCGGGAGTACCTTCGGCGGAGCGGCGAGGGATCTTCGCCTTGCAGCCGGGTGTTGCCCCCGCCGGGGCTGGCGCCCCGCGGGCCGCGCTGAGTCCGCTCTCGCGGTCAACGGCGAAATGACCCTATCCTCTGTGCCGTCCATAGGTTCACGGTGGTCCCTCGAGGCGACGGTTTCGAGGTAGGGGGAGGTGCCTGGCCCTGCGAGGAGTTCGTCATGCCCGTGACGCCATACACCCCACGAGTAGTCTAGAGCCCTCTATCGACCCACGCGGATACGGACACAAGGAGGTTTGAGATGGCACAGCGATACCGTGTGGGAATCATCGGCGTCGGGCGGGTGGGCGCGACCGCCGCGTTTGCTTTGCTCCACACCGGCCTGGTGGAGGAGCTGGTGCTGATCGACGTCGATGCGGCGCGGGCCGAAGGGGAGGCGATGGACCTCGCCCAGGCCACTCCCCTCCTCACGCCGTGCCGCGTGTGGGCCGGCAGTTACGACGACGTCCGGGAGGCAGACATCGCCATCATTACCGCAGGCCGCGCCTCGGCGACCCGCGAGGAATCACGCCTCGACCTGGTGGGGGACAACGTCCGCGTGACCGAGGCGATCGTCGCACAACTCGACGCCGTCGGCTTCGCCGGCATCCTCCTGGTGGCGACCAACCCGGTGGATGTATTGACGCGCGTCGCACAGCTCCGCTCCCCTCAGCCGGCGACCCGGGTGATCGGCTCCGGCACCGTGCTCGATACCGCGCGGCTGCGTCACCTCCTCGCCCAGAGGTGCGGGGTCGACGCACGCAGCGTTCACGGATACGTGCTGGGAGAGCACGGCGACTCGGAGATCGCCGCCTGGTCCGCCACCGCCATCGGCGGCCTCTCCGTCGACGATTTTGCGCGACGGCAGGGGGTCACGCTCGATCGTGAAACGATCCTCGCCGAGGTACGCGGCGCGGCCCCGGCCATCATCGAGCGCAAGGGCGCCACCAATGTCGCCATCGCCGCAGCCCTCGCCCGTCTGGTGGCGTGCATACGCCGCGACGAGCGCTCGGTGCTCATGGTCTCCACCCTCCTCACCGGCCAGTACGACGAGCACGACGTCTGCCTGTCGGTGCCGTGCGTCCTCGGTGCCCAGGGGATCGCGTGCGTGATCGAGCTCGACCTCGCCCGCGAGGAGCGCACGGGCCTCCACGCCTCCGCCGAGATCCTTCGCGAGACCCTGCGTCAGGTGCGGGCAAAGTCTTCCGTCGCCACGACCTGACGGTCTGCGGGCGTCAGCCCGCGAACAGCTCGGCGAGCGCCGCGGCACGGTGGTCGAAGATCCGTTCCAGCTGCCCGCGGACGATCCACCGGTGCGTGAGCCCGCCGACGGGACCGAAGGGTAGGACATAGGTCACCCGGTCCGTCATCCGAGTTCGACCGCCAGCACACTCCTCGAGATGGTGCTCGTGGTACCACAGCTTGTACGGACCCACTCGCTGCTCGTCCACGAACCCCCCGCCTTCACGAATGTGCTTGATCTCGCTCACCCACCGGCGCCGCCCGAACACCGGGATGGTGAGCCGGTACTCGATCAGGAGCCCCCCATACATCGTCTCCGGCACCTCGCCGACGATCTCGAAGTGCAGGTCGGGCGGCGTGAGGCGATTGAGATTGCGTGGCGTCGCGATGAATCGCCAGACGGTCTCGATCGGAGCGTCGAGCTCCTGGCTGCGTTCCAGCGTGTAGATCATCGCCCTGATATGGAGGGGGACGCCACGCGCCCCCCTCGCCGCCCGGCACATGTCCGGGCGGCTTCACCCCCCGTGGATGGAGGGCTCCTCGCCCTCCATCAG
>JASFUG010000042.1:0-13196 GCA_050050395.1 Nitrospirota bacterium | reverse complement strand
AGAAACATCGCCGCAGCAAATTCGCGCCCGAGCGGGAGCTCTCTCTCACTCAATTCTACGACGACTCCGACGGCACGGAAGAGTTCGAGGTGCCGGACAGTCGCCGCCTTCCGGACGACGAGGTGCTCGGGCTGGAGCTCTCCGATCGCCTGAACGTGGCCGTGCAGGGATTGCCAAAAAAATATCGCGTTGTTTTGCTCCTTCGGGACGTGGAAGGGCTCTCAGCAAAGGAGGTGGCGGAGATTCTGGGCATGAGTGTGCCGGCGGTGAAATCCCGTCTGCATCGCGCCCGTCTCTTTGTCCGCCAGGAATTGCGACCCTATCTCACCGGAAAGGCTGCCTCATGAGCCAGCAGTGTCGCGAGCTGCTGAAGAGATGCTCCGCCTACCTGGAGGGGGATCTGGACGGCGCGTGTTGCGAGGAGATGGAGAAACACGTACTCACCTGCGGCAAGTGCCGGACGATGCTGGAGGAGATGAAGTGGACCATGGAGCTGTGCAAGAGCACGCCGGCAGCGGAAGTGCCGCGCGAGGTCCACGAAGCTCTCCGGGCCCGTTTGAGGGCTGAACGTTCCGGCTCGTAGCAAGGCGGGTCACCATGACGGGTGCCGGCCCTGCCGGCGAGGATGTGGCGCGGCCGCTAGGTGGCGAGGTCCACGTCAGCGTAATGGCCATGCACCGCATCCTCCTGCGTATGTGCCGGCGGCGCTGGATGATCGTCGCCGCGGTGGTGTGGCTTGCCGGTGGCTGTGGCGGCTCTGCCGGCGACGGTGGTGGGTCGGGGGAGGTCCTGCGCGATGCCTTCCTGCCGTCCTTGGCGGCGACCGGTCCGGGCGGCGAGGCGGTGGAGCTCGGCCCCCTGGCCGGCGAGAACCTATTGTTGGAGGTGGCAGCGGCCGCGCTGTTGCCTGCGGGGGCGCCGGCGGCGACAGTCGCGGCGAGGCCGGCACCTGCGGCCGGTGGGGGCCAGTGGTGGGCCATTCTCGCCGTCGGGGAGGATGGGACACCGCAGGTGATCGACGAAGCGCTTGGCCGATCCCCCGCTCTCGCTGGCCCGGTGCCTGCGGCGCTCCGCGGACAGGCGGTGGACCTCTACCTGGTGCGGGGTCGGTCGAGCGCGGAGGTGCGGCAGGCGCGGCTTCGCAACCCGCGGCGGTTGCAGGCCGCGGCCATCGGCGGTGCGCTCGGCGAGTGGTTGGCCGACCGGCGCGATGCCCTCGTCGACCTCATGAGCACCCCTTGGGAGTGGATCGACGACCACTCCACCGACATCGAGGACAAGCTGGTCGACCTCTACTCAGACGCCCTGGACGAGGTCCTCGATCCCCTGTTCGCCGAGTCGGACTACTTCGAGGAGGCGGCCGGACAGTTTCTCGACACCGAGGTGGTCGTCGATCCCACCCACCGCGATGCCCCGGAGGTGGGTCAGGTCCCGGTGGTCTTCATCCATGGGTTCACCTTCCTCTATCCCGTCACCGAGCCGGAAGAGCAGCTCGACGACCTGATCGAGGCGGTGGTATCCGGCGTGCCGTTCTGGGACTTGCTGTATCGGGCGGTGCGGTTCGACTACAACCCCTATGCGCCGGTCGCGGAGAGCGCCGACGATCTGGCGACCGAGCTGGCGACCGAGGGCGTGGTCGATCCGGGGGACGAGGTGATCATCGTCGGATATAGCCTCGGCGGGATCGTCGGCCGGCGCTTCGACACGGTCCACGGCGCGCGCTTCCCGGTCAGCAAGTTAATTATGATCGCCTCGCCAAACGGTGGCATTCCGGTGGATCGGATGCGTGAGAAGATTCTCGATCGTGCCTATGACGTCGGCAACCCGGCGCGGCTGCACGTCCCCTTGGGCCTGGTAACTCGCACCTTCTTCCAGACCTTCTGGGCCCGTACCTACGGCGGCGCAGACAGCGTCGAGGACCTGGATGTCGGGTCTGAGCTGTTGCGCTCGCTCGCCCCGCCGCGGGTGGGATACTCGGCGATCGCCGGCGTGGACGTCGGCGGCAACGAGTTCCTGGTGCAGACCGCGAAGGTCTTCGGGGACCAGCCCAATGACGGTCAGGTTTCGGTGGCCAGTGTCGAGGCCGGCCTGCCTGCGGGTGACGACGCAAAGATCACCTTGCCCGGCGGTCGCAGGGAGTACGTCCACGCCTCCCACGACGCCCTGCCCGACGACGCCGACGTGCAACGCGAGGTGATTCGCCTGCTCTCCGAATGACGGCCGGCGACACGGATCCTCGGGTTCACCCGCACGTCCTGCCGGCGCGTACCACCCGCATGACGCGCGGGGCACCGCGCATCCCGGCTCCAGCCATCAGACCGGTTTCGGGTGTTCCTATCCCCCGGGTCTACAGCTGGGCGAAGTTCTCCAACACCTTGAGTCCCCAGCGCTGGGACTTCTCGGGGTGAAACTGGACCCCGAAGAGGTTGCCCTGGTGGACCATGCAGGTGAAGTCGATGCCGTACCGGCAGGTCGCGGCGATCGTCTCCTCGTCTGCCGCGCGCGCGTAGAACGAGTGGCAGAAATAGAAGGTCGTGCCGGCGGGGATGCCTTTCAGGAGCGGGTTATCGCCGCGAGCCCGCACCGTGTTCCAGCCCATGTGCGGTACCTTGAGAGGCGTACCGTCGTCTCGCAGATCCGGGGGAAAGGGGACCACCTCGCCGCGCAGGCGGCCGAAGCCGGGATGGATACCGAACTCGTGGCTGCGTTCGAAGAGGAGCTGGAACCCGAGGCAGATGCCGAGGAAGGGCCGGTCGCCCTGGAGGGACTCGGCCACCACGTCGCGCAGGTCGTACGCCTCCAGGTTGGTCATGCAGTCGCGGAAGGCACCGACCCCCGGCAGGACCACCTTCTCCGCGGCGCCCACCACGGCGGCGTCACGAGTGACCGCGACCCGCGCCCCCACCCGTTCCAGGCCCTTGGCCACCGAGTGGAGGTTGCCCATGCCGTAGTCGACGATGGCGATCATGGAAGAGCTATCGGCTTTCAGCGGTCAGCAGTCAGCTTTTGTAGCTGGCTGACGTCAATAGTTCGAGGTTGGTTCCGAGCCCGGGTCGATCTGCCTGCGAGCCGACAGCTAAGCGCTGACAGCTGACCGCTATTTAACCCTTCCCCAGCTTTCCCTTGGTGGAGACCACCTCGTTCACCGCGGCGGTGTCGACGGCCACCGCCTGGCGCAGGGCGCGGGCGAGCCCCTTGAAGGCCGACTCCACGATGTGGTGGCCGTTGTCACCATAGCGGCCGTTGACATGGAGGTTGGCACCCGCCTGCACCGCGAAGGCCTGGAGAAATTCCTTGACGAGGGCCGGGTCGAACTTGCCGATCGGCACGTCGGGGCATGGCAGGTTGTATACCAGGTAGGGTCGTCCCGAGAGGTCGACCGCGACCTCGGTGAGGGTCTCGTCGAACGGGATGACGGCGCTGCCGTACCGGCCGATACCTTTACGCTCGCCCAGGGCGTCGGCGAATGCTTGCCCCAGGGCGAGGCCGCAGTCCTCCACCGTGTGGTGGAGGTCGACCTCCAGGTCGCCCCGGGCGGTAAGGTCGAGATCGAAACGGCCGTGCTTGGCGAGCTGCGCCAGCATGTGGTCGAAGAACGGGATCCCCGTATCGACCCGGTAGCGCCCGCTGCCATCGACGACCAGGGTCAGGGCGATCTCGGTCTCGGCCGTCTTGCGGGAGACGGTGGCGGTGCGGCTCATGGGCTCATTCGTTGGCTGGGAGATCGGCGACGACCTCGGTGAGGGCCGCGAGGAAGCGGTCGTTCTCCGCCGGCTGGCCGATGGTGACCCGCAGGCAGCCTTCGAGCCGTGGGCCGCCGAGGCGTTTGATGCGGATCCCGCGAGCGAGGAGACCGCGGTGCACCTCGCGCGCCTTCTCGGTGCGTAACAGGAGGAAGTTGGCGTCCGACGGGTAGGTCTCCACGTCCGGCAGGTCCTGCAGGGCGGAATAGAGCCGGCGGCGCTCGGCCACCACGCGGTCGATCTGCGGCTGCAGCACGTCCCAGCGTCGCAATGCAATGGTCGCGGCGGTCTGGGCGAGAGCACCAACGTTATACGGCAGGCGTACCTTGTCGAGCTGGAACGCGAGCAGCGGGTTTGCGGCCAGGAACCCGACCCGCAGGGTTGCGAGTCCCACCTTCGAGAGGGTGCGCAGGATCATCAGGTTGTCGTAGCGAGCGAGCCAGTCGGTGTGAGTGACGCCGGCGAAGTCGGCATACGCCTCGTCGATGACCACCGCCGCCTCGGTCTCTTCCAGGAGGCGAGCGATCACCTCGCGGCTGAAGCAGCGACCGGTCGGGTTGTTCGGCGAGGCGAGAAAGATCAGCTTCGGCGCCTCGGCCTCCACGGCCTTGAGGAGCGCATCGCCATCGAGATCGAACTCTTCGGTGAGAGGGACGGTGAGCGGCAGCAGACCGTGGCAGTTGGCGATGATCTGATACATGGCGAAGGTCGGGGTTGGCACCAGGACCTTGGCGGGCCGCTCCCCGAACGCGGTGACCAGGATGGAGATCAGGTCGTCGGAGCCGTTTCCCACCACCACCCCCGCCGGATCGAGGCCGTAGAGCTGCTGGATGGCCTGCTTCAGCTCCAGGGCCAGGGGATCGGGATAGCGCCGCAGGTCGACGCGCTGCAGGGCGGCGTCGATCTCTGCCCGCACCTCGTCGGGGACCGGATAGGCACACTCATTGGCGTCCAGGTAGAGCTCGGCGGGCGTGCGGTCGGGCTTGTATCCCTCCGACTCCCGGACCGTGAGGCGGACCGAGCTCAGGGCGCAGTGTTTGGCGCGGATGCTACTCACGATCGACCTCCTTCCAGCCGGGCGGCACGCAAGGCTACGGCGTGGGCATGGGCGGTGAGCCCCTCCTCCTGCGCCAGTCGCACAGTGGAGGTGGCGAGCGCGCACAGGCCTGCGGCCGATATCTCCAATAGCGAGGTGCGCTTGACGAAGTCGCTTACCCCGAGGGGGGAGAAGAAGCGCGCCGACCCACCAGTCGGCAGCACGTGGTTCGGCCCCGCGACGTAGTCGCCGAGGGGCTCGGAGGAGTAGGGACCGAGAAAGATCGCCCCGGCGTTGGTCAGGTGGCCGAGCCATTGCCGTGGCTCGGCGGTAAGCACCTCCAGATGCTCGGGGGCGAACCGGTCGGCGAGGTCACACGCCGCCGCGATCGAAGCCACCCGTACCAGGGCGCCGTAGTCACGCAGCGACGCCGCCGCGATCTCGTGGCGCGGCAGCTCGTCGAGCTGGCGGGTCAGTGCCGCCCGGGTCGCGTCGATCAGCTCCGGCGAGTCGGTCACCAGCACCGAGGCGGCGAGCTCGTCGTGCTCCGCCTGGGAGAGGAGATCGGCGGCGATGTACTCCGGATCCGCGCCGCCGTCGGCCACGATCAACACCTCGGAGGGACCCGCCACCATATCGATGTCGATGCGTCCGAAGAGCTGTTTCTTCGCCGTGGCGACGTAGATATTGCCCGGGCCCGTGACCTTGTCCGCCACCGGCACCGTCGCCGTGCCATACGCCGCCGCGGCCACCGCCTGGGCACCACCGATGGCGAAGGCGCGATCGACGCCGGCCAGGTGGCCGGCGGCCAGGACCAAGGGGTTGCGCTTGCCGCCGGGGGTGGGGACGAGCATCACCACCTCCGGCACACCGGCCACCTTGGCCGGGACGGCGTTCATCACCACGGACGACGGGTAGGCCGCCTTACCCCCGGGGCAATAGATCGCCACGCGGTGCAGAGGACGCACGAGCTGACCGAGGCGGTTACCGTGGTCATCGGTGATCTCCCACGACGCCTCGCGTTGCCGCTCGTGGAAGGTACGTACCCGCGTCACCGACTCTTCCAGCGCGGCGCGCAGGTCCGGCGCGAGGCCGTCCGCCGCCGCGGTCATCTCCGCGTCGGAGATCTCCAGCTCCGCTGCGGCGCCGACCGTGAAGCCGTCGAAGCGCTTCGTATACTCCAGCAATGCGGCGTCGCCCCGCTCTGCGACCGCCGCGATGATCTCCGCGACCCGGCGCTCCACCTCCGGGGCCATGGCGGTTGAGCGCGCCAGCACCTGGGCCAGGACCTCAACCTGGGCGGGGTCGCGCGCGTCGATGGTGCGAATGATCTCGCTCACCAACGCCTCCCCTCCAGCTCCTGGCAAGGCTTCGCAACGCCACGACGCCAGGACGTCGAGACGCCGATGGGGAGCCCCTCGTCTGCGCACAAGGCACGTGTGCTCACGCCGCTGCGTCGGTAGAGACGGCGGCAGTCGCGGAGCGGATTCATCGTGTGCTCGGATGTGGTGCGGTACGCGGAGTTGTCTGAAACATCGTTGCGCCTTCGTGCCTGGGCACCTCGGCGTTAAGACCCCAGGGATTGGCTGGTCTTACAGCAGGCCGTACTGCTCGAGCACCGCGCGCAGGACCGGGCGGCGTTCTTCCGCCAGGCGGGTCATGGGCAGACGAAGGTCCGGCCGGCACAGGCCGAGCATGCCGCACGCCTCCTTGACCGGGATCGGATTGGTCTCCACGAACAGGGCCTTGGCCAGGGGCAGGGTCTTGTAGTGGAGGGCACGGGCCTCCTCCACGCCGCCGGCGAACCAGGTGTCGCACATCGCCGCCACGTCGCGCGGCGCGATGTTGGCCACCACGGAAATGGTCCCGACCCCCCCCAGGGCGAGGGTCGGGTAGGTGGTGCCGTCGTCCCCGGAGATCAGGGCGAAGGCCGGCGGCGTGGTGTCGATCACCTCGGCGATCTGCTGCAGGTTGGCGGTCGCCTCCTTGATACCCACGATGCCCGGGACCTTGGCGAGGCGCGCTACCGTCGCCGGGAGAATATTGAGCGCCGTGCGTCCCGGCACGTTGTAGACGATGAGGGGGAAGGCGGTCTCGTCGGCGATGCGCTTGTAGTGCAGGTAGACCCCCTCCTGGGAGGGCTTGTTGTAGTACGGCGAGATCAGCAGCGCCGCCGCGCAGCCCGCCTCCTTGGCGTAGCTGGTGAGGGCGATCGATTCGGCGGTGGAGTTGGAGCCGGTGCCGGCGATGACCGGCAGGCGACCGGCGGCCTCCTCCACCACGATGCGGATCACCTCGCGGTGCTCCTCGTGGGTCAGCGTCGCCGACTCGCCGGTGGTGCCGCACGGCACGATGGCATGGGTCCCGTTCTCGACGTGGAAGTCGACCATACGGCGCAGTGCCGCCTCGTCGACCTGACCCGTCTCGTCGAAGGGGGTGACCAGGGCCACCATGGATCCGCGGATGTCCATCACCGTGTCTCGGGAGAAGGTAGGTCAGAGTCTAATCGTGCGTCCGGGACGTGTTAACAAGATTCATCTTCCACCGGGCAGCGTGGCACAGGCGTGCGGACCCTGGAAGTGTCGAAAAAACCACATTTTTACAACGGATTTGACATGCAGCCTGCCTCTGGGATGGCACCACGGCAGGGTCCCGTCGGGCGTCATTCGGCGGGGTGGCCGGGCCGCGCGGGTCGGACTACAGCTCGATCTCGCCGGAGAAGACCTCGGCGGTGGGACCGGTCATGTAGACGTGATCGTCGCGTTCCGACCACTCGAGGGCCAGGTCACCGCCGGGTAGATGGACCGTGACCTCCCGCTCGGTGCGTCCCTCCAAGACCCCGGCGACGCACACCGCCGCGGCACCCGTCCCGCAGGCGAGGGTCTCGCCGGCACCCCGTTCCCAGACCCGGACGGTGACCTCGTCCGGGCCGTCGATCTGCACGAACTCGACGTTGACCCGCCTCGGAAAGAAGGGGTGGTGCTCCAAGGCCGGGCCGAGGCGGGACAGGTCCACCGCCACAACCGCCTCCACGAAGGTGACGGCGTGGGGATTGCCCATGGAGACGCAGGTGAAGGGGAGCCGCGCGCCGGCCACCTCCAGCGGGTGGGACATGACCATGCCGTCGAGATCGACTGGGATCTCGCGCCCCTCCAGCACCGGCGGCCCCATATCGACCCGCACCCCATCACCCACCAGGCGCGGCACGATCACGCCAGCCCCGGTTTCCACCCGGATCTCCTCCTTGGTGGTGAGGCCGCGGTCCACGAGGTAGCGGGCGAAGCAGCGGATCCCGTTGCCGCACATCTCCACCTCGGAGCCATCCGCGTTGTAGATCTGCATGCGGAAATCGCACGACGGCTCCGTGGGCGTCGCGATCACCAGGAGCTGGTCGCAGCCGATGCCGAAACGGCGGTCACAGAGGTGGCGGGCGTGCGGTGCGAGGTCGGGAAGGGTCCGGCTCAACCCGTCGAGGACGACGAAGTCGTTACCCAGGCCGTGCATCTTCGTGAACGGGAGGCGCATTCTTCAGCGGTCAGCGGTCAGCGGTCAGCGGTCAGCGGTCAGCGGTCAGCGGTCAGCGAGCGGGGAGGATCGCATCGGGCGCCAGGGCCAGCAAGGGAACGCTGTTACGCCGTGGTCGTCGGAGTGGAGTGTCACCGGCGGGGAGTGAATCCCTTGTAGAGGCCAACGTGCATCCCCAGAGGGAGGCGGTTCCTGGCAGATTTGTTCATCACGGGGGACTGGGGGGCATACTTCGGTCGGCATTCGACCGGTCCAAGGCCGGCGCCGCAGTGGGGACCGAGCTCGGCCATTGCGGGGGCGGGAGGAGATCCCGCCCGCCTTGTGCCCCCCAGCCTTCCCCGTGTCCCCCGTGGTACAAGAGAGGATCCCCACGGACTGCCCATGCGTGCGACGACCTGCAGGGTTTCAGCGCGGGCTGCTGGCCGGGAAGTCGAGGATCGTTCGATTAGATGGCTCCTCCCCAGACACAGGTGGAGATCGTCTCGATGTGGAAGGTGTGGGGGAAGAGGTCGATCGGGACCACGGCCTTCAGGCGGTAGCCGGCGGCGGTGAGGCGGCGGGCATCGCGACCCAGGGTGGCCGGATCGCAGCTCACATAGATCAGGCGGGTCACACGGTGGTCCGCGAGGGCCGTGACCACGGCCGGGTGGCAGCCGGCCCGGGGCGGGTCGACCACCGCCGTATCGATAGGGCCGGCGAGGGCCGGCACGACCCGCTCCGCCCGTCCTTCGATCACCTCCACGTGGGGGAACGGGGCGAGGTTCGCCCGGGCGTCCGCCACCGCGTCGGGTGCCGCCTCCACCGCGACCACCGCAGCGGCACGCTCGGCGAGGAAGCGGGCGAAGAGCCCGACCCCGGCGTACGCGTCCAACACCCGTTCCCCGCCGTTCAGCCCCAGACCGTCGACGACCTGCGCCACCAGGGTCGGCAGCAACGGGGTGTTTACCTGAAAAAAGGCGTCCGGGGAGACTCGGAAGTGCGTCTCACCCACCTGCGCGTGGGTCGGACGCGGTGCCAGGGTCGTGACCACCCCGTCGTCGAGGGCGCGCACGCCGATCTCCGCCGGCCCGTCCTGGCCGTGCATCGCCGTCAGCCAGGCGGCGATCGGCTCCATCGCCAGGAGGCAGCGCGCCACCGGCACCACCGTACGGCTGCGCGCCGCACGAAATCCCCAGCGGCCCCGGCCGGCGCGGTGGAAGCGGCAGTGGTTGCGGTAGCCCCACACCGCGGGACACGCGACCGGCTCCGCGACCGGGGGCTCCACGAGCCCTCCGAGGCGGGTGAGCTGCTCCGCGACGACCGCTCGCTTGTAGGCGAGCTGCGCCGGGTAGGCGACGTGCTGCCAGTGGCAGCCACCACAGGTCGCGGCGTAGGGACAGGGTGGGATGATGCGCTCTGGTGAGGGCTCCAGCACCTCCGATAGCTCGCCGCGCAGGAAACTGCGGCGCTCGTCCGCCACCCGAATCCGGACCCGTTCGCCGGGGAGCGCACCGGGCACAAAGACCACCTGGCCGTCATGGCGCCCCAGGGCGTCGCCGCCATGGGTCATCTGGGTGAGGGAGAGCTCCAGGGTCGCGACCATGACAGCCAGTGTCGCCCGCGCGGCCGCGGTGCGCGAGGCGGCTGGTCTCCCATCATCGTCGGTTCCCCGTCCGCCATGGAAAGGAGGCGCCGTCCCCTTTGCCTCTGAGGAAAGCAGGAAGCGAGGAAGGCAGGAAGAAGCGGAAGACCTACCGTGCCTTGAGCACGCGTTCCTGCGTTACTGCCCCTTTGCTGTCTTCCTTAGATGGAGCTACCAGCCGGCGAGGTTTTGCCTGGGCGCACGTTGGTCTCGATGGCCGATGTCGTGAGAGTCAGATCCCCTTGGGGATGTTTTCGCCTTCCATGAGCTGCTCCACCGTCTCCCGCGCCCGCACGATGTGGAAGCGATCGTCCTTCACCAGCACCTCGGGTACCCGCGGCCGGGTGTTGTAGGTGGAGGCCATGGAGAAGCCATAGGCACCCGCGGACATTACTGCCAGGAGGTCGCCAGGCCGTAGCTCGGGCAGCTCGCGGTTGCGGGCGAAGAAGTCCCCGCTCTCGCAGATCGGGCCCACCACGTCGGTGGTATAGCGTGGGCGGCGCGGGTCAAGGCGGACCGGCAGGATCTCCTGGTAGGCGTCGTACAGGGCGGGACGCAGCAGGTCGTTCATGGCGCCATCGACGATGGTGAACCGCTTACCCTCGTTCTCCTTGGTGTACAGCACCCGGGTGACGAAGCAACCGCAGTTGCCCACCAGCACGCGGCCGGGCTCGAAGATCATGGTCAGGTCGCGACCTGCCACCTTGTCGCGAATGGCCTGGCCGTACTCCTGGGGCGCCGGCGGCACCTCATCCTTGTAGACGATGCCCAGACCGCCACCGATGTCCAGGTCGCGGATGGCAATACCGGCACCGCGCAGCTCGTCGATCAGGGCCAGCACCCGGTCGAGGGCATCCAAGAAGGGTGCGACCTTGGTGAGCTGCGAGCCGATGTGGCAATCCACCCCCACCACCTCGATGTTCGCCATCGCCGCCGCCCGCTGGTACTCGGTGGGGGCGTTGCGGTACGAGATGCCGAACTTGTTCTCCTTCAGACCCGTGGAGATGTAGGGGTGGGTCTCGGGGTCGACGTCCGGATTGACCCGCAGGGCAATGGGCGCCTTCACCCCCACCTCGCCGGCCACCTGGTTGAGGAGGTCGAGCTCCGCGGGCGACTCGACGTTGAAGCACCGGATCCCCGCCTCCAGGGCGGCGCGCATCTCGCCCCACGTCTTGCCCACACCGGAGTAGACGATCTTGCCGGCCGCCGCACCCGCCGCCCGGCAGCGTGCCAGCTCACCGCCGGAGACGATGTCGAACCCCAGGCCGCGGCGCGCCATGATGGCCAGCACCGCGAGGTTGGAGTTCGCCTTCACCGAGTAGCAGGTGAGGTGCGGTAGGTCGTGTAAGGAGCCGTCGAAGGCCTCGATCTGTTTCACCACGTGTGTGTGGCTGTAGCAATAGAACGGGGTACCCGCCGCCTCCGCTAGCTGGGTGAGGGCGATCCCGTCGGCGAACAAGACGTCGTTGTGGTAGGTGAAGCTGTCCATAAGAACTCGGCCTGTCCCGGAATGGTACAGGGCCGCGTACTATGCGCAGAACTGCCGCGGGCGGTCCACCGGGCTGCTGCCAGACCCCCATCGAGAGGAGCGCGCCATGTATATCGCGATGAACCGGTTTCACGTTGCCGCCGGTCGCGGAGCGGAGTTCGAGGAACGGTGGCGACGCCGTGACAGCCATCTGGAAGAGGTCCCCGGCTTCCAGAGTTTCCGTCTCCTACGCGGCCAGGACGACGAGGATGGCAGCCACCGCTACGCCTCCCACACTACCTGGGAGTCAAAGGAGGCGTTCGTGGCGTGGACCCAGTCGGAGGCGTTCCGCAAGGCCCACGCCGGCGAGCCCATGCCGAAGGGGCTCCTTCTTGGGCCGCCCCGCCTCATGATGTGGGAATCGGTGGCGCTGTGAGCCGGGACGCCAACCCCACCGGTGTGGCGCCGGTGCCTGCACAGGCGTGCCCGAGATGACGGTATTCGACAACGTGTTCACGGAGACCGCGGCGGTGCTCGCCGTGGCGGCGGTCATCAGCACGGTCGCCGCCTGGCTGCGGCAGCCCCTGATCGCCGCCTACATCGCCAGCGGCCTGCTGGTGGGGCCGGCGTGCTTCGGCTGGGTCACGCGCGGCGACCCACTCGAGTTGCTGGCGCACATGGGGATCGCCCTGCTGCTGTTCGTGGTAGGCCTGAAGCTCGCACCCCAGCTGGTGCGAACCCTCGGCTGGATCGTCTTGAAGATCAGCCTGGCGCAGGTGGCGATCACCGTGCTCCTGGGGTGCGCCTTGGC
The DNA here is from genome assembly GCA_050050395.1 of Nitrospirota bacterium. Taxonomy (GTDB): domain Bacteria; phylum CG2-30-53-67; class CG2-30-53-67; order CG2-30-70-394; family CG2-30-70-394; genus DASWHD01. The sequence goes on along the minus strand of JASFUG010000042.1, from coordinate 992 downwards.
CTTGTTGCTCGGTTTCTCGCCGGCCGCCGCCGGCTACCTGGCGGTGGGCCTCGCCTTTTCGAGCACCGTCGTGATCGTCAAGATGCTCTCCGACAAGGGCGAGAGCGACTCCCTCCACGGACGTCTCGCCCTCGGGGCGGTGATCGTCCAGGATGTCTTGGTGGTGGTCGCCATGGCACTGCTCACCGCCGTCGCCGGCGCCGCCGGTGACGTGCCAGCGCGCGACGTCTTCCTGCGCTTGATCGAGGGCATCTTGCTGTTGCTGGCGATCGCCGTGTTCGCGCGCTACGGGCTCGCCCGGCTGCTCGGTTTCCTTGCGCGTTCCCCGGAGCTGCTGACCCTGGCCGCCATCGCCTGGGCGGTGGCCCTGGCGGCAACCGGTCACGCGGTGGGTCTCAGCAAGGAGGTGGGAGCGCTGGTCGCCGGAGTGGCCCTGGCGGCGACGCCGTACCGGGAGCTCATCGCGATGCGTCTCGCCACCCTGCGCGACTTCCTGCTGTTGTTCTTCTTCGTCGAGCTCGGCACCCAGGTGAGCTTCGACCTCCTGGGGCGGCAGCTCGTGCCGATCCTGGCGCTGTCCGCCTTCGTTTTGGTCGGCAAGCCGCTGGTGGTCATGGCCCTGGTGGGCCGCGCCGGCTTTCATCGCCGGACCCTCGGACTCACCGGTCTGTACATGGGTCAGGTGAGCGTCTTCTCCTTGATCCTGGTGGGCATGGGCTTGGAGCTCGGCCACCTCGACGCGCCGACCGTCGGCGTGATGACCCTTGTCGCCCTGATCACCATCACCTGTTCCGGATACGTCATCGACTCTGCCCATCCGGTGGTGACCTGGCTGGCGCCGTGGCTCGAACGGCTCGAGCATCGCCAGCGCCGCCGTGGGCGGGAAGCGCCCATCCCCGAGAAGAGCGTCGAGGGGGAGGTGATTCTCGTCGGCCTCGGGCGCTTCGGCGAGCGGATGGCGCTGAACCTCGCAGCCCATGGCCTGGCGGTGG
>JASFUG010000041.1:0-13912 GCA_050050395.1 Nitrospirota bacterium | reverse complement strand
CAGCTTTCGGGGGCGCGGTCAGGATGTTACCTTCGCGGCGTCGCCAAGACCGAGGGGATTGACTCGCCGATACGTACTCGCCTTCGACATCGTGACCGCTGACCGCCAAGAGCTCTCACCTTGAAACGTCTCCTCACCGCGTTCCTCTGTATTGCCCTGACCGCCTGTGCCGGCAGGACGGCCAAGCCGGCTGCGCCGGTGGCCGGGGCGCCGGCGGTGGCGGTGCTCTCCCTCTCCACGGCCCGCGTGAAGGAGTTCGGCTACCGCAAGCCCGTACGTTTTGACCTGAAGGAGAAGCGGATCGATCCCACCGACGTCCGCCGGGTGGCGATCATCGATGCGTTCGGGGCGCAGACCCGGGATCGCCTCGCCACGGCCGGCTATCCGGTGGTCGATCCGGAGGCGGTGGCCCGGGCCGAGGCGTCGTTGCAGGCGGCGCAACGCCTCGACGTCGCGAGCCTGCGCCAGACCCTCGGTGCCGACTGGCTCCTCCTCTCCTCCCTGTCTCGCTGGGATGAGGAGGACCCGGGGGGGGGCCGAAACGCCGTGGTCGTCTCCCTGGTGATGACCCTCTACGACCTGCGGACCCGCGCCGTCGTGTGGGAGGCCCAGGTGCAGGACCGGGAGTTTCGCCTCCTGAACAACCTCCAACATGAGCCCGCCGACTTCGTCCGGGTTATCCTCCGGCGTGTGATGAAGGACCTGCCCCCCGCCACCGGACGCTAGCGCGCTTGACACTCCAGAGAAGGATGCGGGAGGCTCGCCGGCCTCCCGGCCGTGGCGTCCTGCCGGGCCAGGCATTCCCCCTTCAAGACGTTACCTCGTGTAAGCCATGAGAGCGTGTTACTACTCTGCGGTTGCGGTGTTGGTGGTGACGATGGCGGTCGGCTGCGGACGTTTTCAGCGCAGGCATGCCCCGGATCAAGCGCCCGCTGCGGCCCCCGGGTCTGCCGGCGCAGGCGCGCTGGTCGCGCCGGCGATGGTGACGCCGGAGCCCGCCCCGCCGGCAGAGCCCGAGCGGCCGAGCCGCTGGGCACGCCTGCGGCCCGGCGCAGGGGGGGCGGATGAAGTGAAGCGACCGGCTGCCACGGTAGCGCCGGAGATGGAGGTTCAGGAGCCGAGCCGCTTCGCCCGCCTTCGCTTCTGGGACCGCAGGGAACCCACGGCCAAGGAGGCCATGGCGGAGCAGCGCCGGGCGCGCGCCCTCGACGCCCGGGTGGAGTCCCCCGGCACCGGCCCCGGCGGTCCGCTGGGTCTGGGGGTGATCCGCCTTCCCGACGCCGCCCCGTGCGGTCCGGTGCTCGCCTTTTCGCCGGACGGCTCGATCCTCTACTCCGATCGTGGCCGCCTCTTGACCCGGCGATCCCTGGACGGCCGGCGGACTCACCTTGGCCCCCTGGGCAACGGTCCCTTCAAGGTGGCGGTCTCACCCAGTGGCCGGCTGGCAGCCGTCGGGGATGTCGCCGGACGGGTATGGGTGTGGGATCTCGGGGCCCAGCGCCTTGCCCACCGCCTGGAGCCTGGCGGCGCCGCGGTGACGGCCGTGGCCTTCAGCCCGGACGACCGGACCGTCGTGGTCGGGGACAAGGCGGGGACGGTGTCGATCTGGGTCGCGGATGAGGGCTCGCGTATCAGCACCCTCAAGGCACACGACGCGGCGGTGAACTTCGTGCACGTGGTTGACGGCGGCCGGCAGCTGTGGACCGGTGGCTGGGACAAGACCCTGCGCCTCTACAACCTGACCACGGGGCGCATGATCAAGCGCTACACCTTCCCGGAGGTGTGGGGCGACGCGATGGCGATCGATCCGGGCGGCCACTACGTGGCGATGGAAAACCACAACGAGGTGCGCCTCTGGGACCTCTCCGGCGGAGGCGAGATCGGATCATTCCGGGGCCACGAGACGTGGGTGCGGGTTCTGCGTTTCGGTACCGACGGCGGCTCGCTGCTCTCCGCCAGCGAGGACGGCCAGGTGATCCTGTGGGAGGTCCCGTCCGGTGCGCGCATCCAGTCGTGGCGGCCGGTGGCCGGCGTATGTGCCGTTGCCGTGTCGCCCGATGGTGATCGTCTCGCCCTGGCCACCCGCGACGACACCACGATCCACCCCACTGGCGGGGTCGACGACCTGATCGCCGTGGCGCGGCTCCAGCAGGAGGGCGTGGACCTCGACTGGTCCCTGGGCACCATCGACCTTCCTCCCTATCCGGTGGTGGAGGTGCGCTCCTCACCTGAGAATGGCCAGGTGGTGGCAGGGGACCGGTTCAGCCTGACGGTGCACCTCTACAACCGTGGCAAGGGCGACCTCTATCGTGCCAAGGCGCGGCTCACGAGCCCGCATCCGTCCCTCGACGGGCGTACCTTCTACTTCGGGCGGGTAGCGCCGGCGGGCAGCCGTGACTGGACGGTGGTCATCGACCTGCCCCGCGACCTGCCGATCGGCGACATCCCGTTCTCCCTCGACTTCGACGAGGCCGACGGCTATGTGCCGCGCGGTGTCGAGGGGGTGCTCAAGGTCGAGGCCCTGCCGCGGCCGGAGTTCCGCTACAGCTACCGGGTGGTCGACGACATGAGCGGCTCGTCGGTGGGCAACGGCGATGGCGTGCTTCAGCGTGGCGAGGCGGTGGACATCATTGTCAGCGTGCGTAACGTCGGTGCCGGTGCGGCCCGTGACCTGCAGGTGGACCTCGTGCCGGTGGAGCTCAGCGGCGTGCGTGTCCGCGGCTCCGGGCGCGGTATCGAGTTGCTTCCCCCCGACGAGATCGCCGAGATCGCCATGACCCTGGTGGTCACGCCCCAGGTATCGGCGCGCGAGGTGCCGGTGCAGCTACGCATCCATGAGGGCGGCTTTGGCATCGATTTCACCGACCGTCTCGGCTTCCCGGTCGATCCGGATCCGCCCCGCGAGGTGCGCACCGTCACGGGTCAGGTGCGGGTGGTCCGGGCCCTGGAGATCTTCTCCGGAGCCGGCCGCAGGACCAGTGCGGTGGCCCAGGTGGGGCCTGGCGACCTGCTGGAGGCCGTGGGTGAGCTGCCGGAGTGGGTCCAGGTGAAGCTGGCCGGGGATCGTACCGGCTGGGTGGAGACGTCCGGTGTGGAGAAGCTCTACTGATGGAACAACGAGATCAGATCTACGAGGGCAAGGCCAAGATCCTCTACGCGACCGACGAGCCGGCGCGGCTCGTCCAGTACTTCAAGGACGATGCCACGGCCTTCAATGCCCAGAAGCGTGGTGAGATCCACGACAAGGGGATGGTCAACAACCGAATGTCGGAGCGCCTGTTCGGTTACCTGGAGGAGAACGGCGTCCACACCCATTTCGTCGAGCGGCTGGACGACCGCCGCATGGTGGTGCTGAGGCTCGAGATGCTGCCCATCGAGGTGATCGTCCGTAACCGCATCGCCGGCTCGTTTGCCCGCCGACTGGGGCTGGAGGAGGGCGGCGCGCTGCGCCACCGGATTCTCGAGTTCTGCCTCAAGTCCGATGCCCTCGGCGACCCGCTCATCACGGATGATCACATCCACGCCCTGGGGCTGGTGGATGACACCATCGTTGCGGAGGTGAAGCGTGTCACCGACCGCGTAAACGAGCTGCTCACCGGATTCTTTGCCGCGCGTGGCCTCGACCTGATCGACTTCAAGCTGGAGTACGGGATCGACAGTGACGGTCGGCTCACCCTAGGCGACGAGATCTGCCCCGATACCATGCGGCTGTGGGATCGGACCACCGGCGAGAAGAAGGACAAGGACCGCTTCCGACACGACCTGGGCGGGGTGGAGGAGGCGTACCAGGATGTTCTGTCGCGGGTATTGGGATAACAGCGATCAGCTGTCAGCCGTCAGCTCTCAGCTCGTGTAGACAGCGGCTGCGCCGCTGGAACTATCCTTCATTGCCGTCAACGACCGTGGCTCAAAAACATGACGTTCCTTCTGATAAGCTGACCGCTGACAGCTAGGAGCTGAACCTTGCCGACGGCAAAGATCCACGTGACCTTGAAACAGGGGGTCCTCGACCCTCAGGGGAAGGCGATCCACCACGCCCTCGAATCCCTCGGCTTTGCCGGCGTCGAGGACGTACGCATGGGCAAGCTCATCGAGATGGAGCTTGCCGATGGCCACGCCCCCGAGGCGCTGCACACCGAGGTCCGGGAGATGTGCGAACGCCTCCTGGCGAACACGGTGATTGAGGATTATCGCTTTGTCATCGAGTGACGGGGCGTCGATGGTCGTCCGGATCGCCTCATCAAGGACCGGCGAGGGTTTAGGGGCTAGGGACTAGGGGGTTAGGGGAGGTCGGCCCTGCGGGCCGGATAACATTCTGAGAAAATGCCCACGAAACGAATTGCTGGCCGCGTAGCGGCCAACCATCCCTAGCCCCCAACCCCTATTCCCTAGCCCCTGACCTCATGCACTTCGGCGTCGTCGTCTTCCCGGGCTCCAACTGCGACCACGACTGCTACCACGTGGCCAAGCATCTTCTCGGCTGCGAGGCGAGCTACCTGTGGCACAAGGAGGAGGTGCTGCCGGCTGTGGATTGCGTGATCATCCCCGGCGGCTTCTCCTACGGCGACTACCTGCGCGCCGGGGCCATCGCCCGAGTCTCCCCGATCATGGGGGCGATCTCCCGTTTCGTGGAAGACGGCGGCCTGGTGATCGGCATCTGCAACGGCTTTCAGGTCCTGCTGGAGGCGGGGCTGTTGCCCGGCGCCATGCAGCGCAACGATTCCCTGCGATTCGTCTGTCAGGCGCAGCTCCTCCGGGTGGAGAACACGACCACCCCCTTCACCAGCGGCTATCAGGGCGGGCAGGTGGTCAACATCCCGATCGCTCACGCCGAGGGCAACTACTACGCCGATCCGGAAACCATCGCCGACCTGGAGAGCCACGGCCAGATCGTCTTTCGCTACTGCGATGCGGCGGGCGATGTCCCGGCGGAGGCGAACCCGAATGGCTCGGTGTCGAACATCGCCGGCCTGTGCAGTCGAAGGGGTAACGTCCTTGGCATGATGCCCCACCCGGAGCGTGCCGCCGAAGCCATCCTCGGCTCCACGGACGGCCTCGCCCTGTTCGAGTCCCTGGTCCAAACGGGCGGTACGCTCCGATAGAATCCGGCCGGGGTCGGCCACCCGCTGGGGCCTAGCGACATCTGGTACGCGGGAGCAACCATGGCAGGAAGAGAGGCAGACGCCACGGCGCAGCCGACGAGCGTGTGCGTCGCGTGTCACGAGGCGATCGCCCCAGGGGCGCGCATCTGCCCGCACTGCGGTACCTCGCAGAGTCGCTGGCGGCCGGTGGGGTCCGCCCTGAAGTGGACCGGTGGCGCGGTGACGGTGTTGTCGCTGCTCTTCGGGATCCAGAACCTGAACGGTCTGTACCGGGCCCATCTCGAGACCGGTGCCGCGGTACGGGAGCTGGTCGGCGGGGCGGAACGCCTTGCCGAGGTGGGCGATTACCGCCGCGCGTGGGAGTTGTACGAAGAGGCGCTCGGCCTACAACCCTCCTCGGCCCTGGTTCGCAGGGGACAGGTGGATCTCGCCATGAGGTGGCTGCCTCGGGCGAACGTCGTGGGCGAGGAGACCTTTTCCGAGATCGTCGACACGACGCTGCCGGCACTGACCCGAGGCTTGGCGACCGCTCGCGGTGAGCGCGCCGCGGACCTGCTGGCGTTGCTCGGCTGGGCGCACTATCTGGAACGCAAGGAGCGTTACCTCACCAACGTGGACATTCCCGGGCTCTATGGGCAGGCCCTCGAGCAAGGACCGGACAGTGTCTACGCCCACACCTTCCTGGGCCACTGGCTTCTGAGCGAGGAGATGGACCTAGAGGGTGGCATACCCCATTTCCATCAGGCCCTAGGGCTAGGGCGGCAGCGCGATTTTGTGCGCCGTTTTCAGTGGGCGGCCCTGCGTAACCTCTGGCATCGCACGTCATCCGACTCGCCGGAGCGCACCGAATGCCTGCGTGCCGGCCTACGCATGGCCAGCGACATGCGGCGCAGCGGCGATGCCCTGCTCGGTGAACGCCAGCGCAGCGACCTGCTGCGCAGCTACGGCGAACGGATGAGCGGGGAGGGGATCGAGGCGATGCTTCCCGCCCTGCCTCTGGAGGAGCACGAGGCGCTCCTGATCTGGCTCCTCGACGGGCTGGTGGAGGAGCGCGGCGACGCGCCGATCACGCTCCACGGGCGATTCGTCCTGGCCCGGATCCGCGAGGAGATGGGCAGGCGCGAGGCGGCGATCGACGCGTACCGGGCCCTCGATCCCCTGGTCTCCAAAAGATTTGTTTACCTGCGCCCGTCCCTGGATGAGGCGCTGGAACGGCTCACCGGTGTGCGCACCGATTTCGCAAGGGAGCGAGAGGACCCGCTCGCCTATCACAGCGAGATCCTGCGGAGTGACGACCCGGCCGGGGAGCGCTTCGAGGCGTCCCTCGAGTTCGTCGAGGGGGTCGTCAACGACATCATGGCCGGAAGGGAGCTGGCGAGGGCGACGTGGGCGACCGCGACGTTGGAGGGCGTGCGGGCGCGTCTGGCGACAGAGGCACCGGTGTCGCAGCAAGCCGTCTCCGAACAGCCCCGCTCCGACGGGGATGTGGGCGCGGATCGAGAACGGTTCCAGGATGTGCGTGATCTCCTGGGCCGGCTCTACCTGGCAACCCGAAACCTGGATGCTGCCATCGCGGAGCTCGAGTCCCTCTCGTCGGAGTTGCCACCGGGGAAATGGGTGCGACAGGGGGTGCTCTACAACCTCGCCTGCGCCTACAGCCTTCGGTCGGAGAGCCACGGGCCCGGCACAGGTGCGCGGGCGTCCCAGGAGGCGGACGTAGAACGGGCCATTGCACGATTGGAGCGGGCGATCCAGGAAGGGTATTCGGACTGGGACCACATCAAGCGCGACGCCGACCTGGCGGCCCTGCGCGACCAGCGCCGGTACCGGGAGCTGATGGCCGGGCGGTAATCCTTGCAGGGACTCGCGGTGTACGACATGAGGGGTCGTGGCGTCCTCGGCCGGACCGCCCGGGCAGGGAGGGGTGCCGGCGATCCAAGGGCCGTGAGGGGGATCGCGAACGAAGCGTAGCGGCTCCGGCGTAGGCGGCGGTATGATGCGCCGCCGCACCGGCATTGGGAGGCGTGGCGTGGGGTTCATCAGGCGTCGTTCGGTAAGCCGTTCGATGGTTCGGCGCCACCTTGCGCACGCAGCGTCCCGCCGCGCTGCATTCCCGATCCTGCCCGCTATCCGACATTCTCAACATGCCTGAGCCCACCATCACGCCGGAGCTGGTCGAGGAGCACAGTATCACTCCGGCGGAGTACGACCGGATCCTCACCATCCTCGGGCGGCAGCCGACCTTTTCCGAGCTTGGCGTCTTCTCCGTGATGTGGTCCGAGCATTGCAGCTACAAGAGCTCGCGGCTGCATCTCGCCAAGTTCCCGACCGAGGCAGCGTGGGTGATTCAGGGGCCGGGGGAGAACGCCGGAATCATCGACATCGGGGACGGTCTGGCGTGCTGTTTCAAGATGGAATCGCACAACCATCCGTCGTTCATCGAGCCGTATCAGGGGGCCGCGACTGGGGTCGGCGGCATCCTGCGCGACGTCTTCACGATGGGAGCCCGGCCGGTTGCAAGCCTCGATTCGCTGCGCTTCGGGCCGCTCACCGATCCCCTGCACCTGCACCTGGTGCGCGGCGTGGTGGCAGGGATCGCCGGTTACGGCAACTGCATGGGGATCCCCACGGTGGCGGGCGAGCTGTGGTGCGCCCCGTCGTACCAGGGGAACATCCTGGTCAACGTGATGACCGCCGGCATCGTTCGTCACGACCGGATCTTCAAGGGAGAGGCAGCCGGGGTGGGCAATCCGGTGATGTACGTCGGGGCGAAGACCGGTCGCGACGGAATCCACGGCGCCACGATGGCCTCCGAGGAGTTCACCGACGACGCCAACCAGAAGCGGCCGACGGTACAGGTGGGGGATCCGTTCACAGAGAAGCGGCTCCTGGAGGCGTGTCTGGAACTGATGAAGACCGACTGGCTGGTGGGGATCCAGGATATGGGGGCCGCCGGCCTTACCTCGTCGAGCTGCGAGATGGCGAGCCGCTCCGGTACCGGACTGGATCTCGACCTCGACCGCGTGCCGCAGCGCGAGACAGGTATGACGCCGTACGAGATGCTCCTTTCCGAGTCCCAGGAGCGCATGCTGCTGGTGGCACGACAGGGGTATGAGGAGCGGGTCCGTGACCTCTTCCACCGCTGGGACCTGGAGGCGGTGGTGGTGGGTAAGGTGGTCGATGACGGGGTGTTCAGGGTGCGCCACCATGGCGAGGTTGTGGTGGAGATCCCGGCGGGTGCGATTGCCGACGAGGCACCCAAGTACGACCGACCATTCGAGTTGCCGGTGCCCGATCGTCGGCTCGACCTGACTGCGGTCCCGGTCCCCGAGGACCTCGGCGCAGTCCTGCTGAAATTGCTGGCCTCGCCCAACGTCTGCCACAAAGGTTGGATCCACCGGCAGTACGATTACATGGTGCGCACCGACACGGTGGTACTGCCGGGCTCAGACGCGGCGGTGGTGCGGGTGAAAGAGAACGGCAAGGCGCTGGCCCTGACCACCGACTGCAACCCGCGCTGGTGCCGCCTCGATCCACGCCTCGGGGCGATGCACGCGGTGGCCGAGGCGGCACGCAACGTCGCGTGTGCCGGTGCGCGCCCTCTGGCGGTCACCGACTGCCTCAATTTCGGCAACCCGGAGAACCCGCGAATCATGGGGCAGTTCGTCGCCGCCGTGGAGGGCATGGCGGCGGCGTGCACGGAGTTGGAGACGCCGGTGGTGTCGGGCAACGTCTCGCTCTACAACGAGACCCACGGCAAGGGGGTCGACCCGACGCCGACCGTGGGCATGGTGGGATTGCTGGGGCGGGTGGAGCGCCACCTCACCCAGGGGTTCCGCGCGGCGGGTGACGCGATCTATCTGGTGGGAGAGAGCCGACATGACGCCGGCGGCGAGATCGGTGGCAGCGAGTATCTCTCCGTCATCCACGGTCTGGAGGTGGGGCCGATCCCGGCCCTCGACCTGGCGGGCGAGCATCGCCTGCACCGACTGCTGGAACGGGCGGCGGAGGAGGGCCTCGTGGCCTCCGCCCACGACTGTAGCGACGGCGGCCTGGCGGTCGCCCTGGCTGAGTGCCTGCTCACCGGCAATGGAACGGAGCTCGGGGCACGGGTGGCGGTGGCCGGCGATGGTCGGGCCGATTGTCTGCTGTTTGGAGAGTCTGCGACGCGGGTAGTGGCGAGCGTGGTCCCGGAAAGGGAGACGGCGTGGCAGGCGGCGGTGGACGCCTCCAGGCTTCCGTATCAGCGGCTCGGGGAGGTGACCGACGATGCACGTCTGCGGGTGTACGCCGCTGGTGCTGACCTCGATCTGTCGGTAAAAGAGATGGGTGCCGCATGGTCCGGCGCCCTGGGGGCCCTCCTGGATCGTTAGAGGTGACAGTGGGATTCGACAAGTTCCACGACGAATGCGGGGTGGTGGGGATCTACAACCACCCGGAGGCGGCCAACCTCGCTTACCTCGCCCTCCACGCCTTGCAGCACCGGGGTCAGGAGAGCGCAGGGATCGTCTCGAGCGACGGCCACCAGCTACACAAGGTCGGCGAGATGGGGCTGGTGGTGGACGTGTTCACGGACGAGGCCCTGGCGCGACTGCCGGGGCGAATCGCCATCGGCCACAATCGCTACAGTACGGTGGGTGGCTCGTTCGTGGCCAACATCCAGCCCTTCATGGTTAACTACGGCCTGGGGCAGATGGCCCTGTCGCACAACGGTCAGCTGGTCAATGCTCCTTACATCCGTGACAACCTGGAGGCTTTCGGCTCGATCTTCCAGTCGCGCAGCGACACCGAGGTGGTCATCCACCTGATCGCCCAGGCCCTGGACGAGAGCTTCACCAGCCGAGTGGTGCGCGCCCTGCGCCAGGTACGCGGCGGCTATGCCCTGGTGCTGATGAACGAGAACACCCTGGTCGCGGTGCGCGACCCCTGGGGACTGCGACCGCTGGTGATGGGCGAGGTAGACGGCGCGGTGGTCTTCGCATCGGAGACCTGTGCCCTCGACCTGATCGCTGCGAGCTTCATGCGCGAGGTGGCGCCCGGAGAGATGATCGTGGTGAACGGCGACCGCATCGACTCCTCCTTTCCGTTCGCTGAGGAGGCGACCCACGCCTGCATCTTCGAGCTGCTCTACTTCGCCCGGCCAGACTCGGACATCTTCGGGGTGAACGTCAACGAAGTTCGCAATGCCTTCGGCCGCCAGCTCGCCCGCGAGGCACCGGTGGTTGCAGATCTGGTGGTACCGGTGCCGGACTCCGGTGTGCCGAGCGCCTTCGGCTACTCGTGGGAGTCGGGGATCCCATTGCAGCCGGCCCTGGTACGCAACCACTACATCGGGCGAACGTTCATCGAGCCATCGCAGAACATCCGCAACTTTGGTGTGCGGCTGAAACTCAACCCGATCCGCCGGGCGATCGCCGGGCAACGGGTGGTGCTAATCGACGACTCGATCGTACGTGGCACCACGAGTCGCAAGATCGTCAAGATGGTGCGCGACGCGGGGGCCCGCGAGGTCCACGTCCGCGTCAGCTCACCACCCACGACCAACCCCTGTTTTTATGGCGTGGACACCCCGACTCGCGAGGAGCTCATCGCCAGCGCCAACTCCCCGGACGAGATCTGCCAACATCTCGGTGCGGATTCCCTCGCCTACCTGAGCCACGACGGGATGCTGCAGGCTGCAGCGGAGGCGGGCTCCGGCTTTTGCACCGCGTGCTTCGACGGCAACTACCCGGTCGCGCCGGAGGCGATGCGGCGGGTGCAGCTCGAGCTCTTCCAGCCGTGATCGACCGCTACACGCGCCCGGAGATGGGGGCCATCTGGTCCCTGCACAACCGTTACGCCAAGTGGCTGGAGGTGGAGATCCTCGCCTGTGAGGCACAGTCGGAGCTAGGGACTGTGCCGCCGGAGGCGGTGGCGGTAATCCGCGAGCGCGCCGCTTTTACCGTCGAGCGCACCGCGGAGCTGGAGGCGGAGCTCAACCACGACGTGATCGCGCTGCTCACCAACGTGGCCGAGAACGTGGGGGACGAGGCGCGCTTCATCCACCAGGGGCTGACCAGCTCGGATGTGCTCGACACGGGCCTCGCACTGCAGATTCGCGACGCGTCGGAGATCATCGAGGCGAATATCGACCGTCTCCTGGCGGTGCTCGCCCGGCGTGCGGAGGAGTTTCGCTACACGCCACAGATCGGGCGTTCCCACGGTATTCATGCCGAACCCATCACCTTCGGCCTCAAGCTCGCCCTGTGGTACGCGGAGTTCGTTCGCAACCGCGATCGATTCCGCGAGGCGCGGGGCCAGATCGAGGTGGGCATGCTGTCGGGCGCGGTCGGGACCTTCGCCCACGTCGAGCCATTCGTGGAGGAGTACGTCTGCCGGCGGGTCGGCCTGAAGCCGGCGCCCATCTCCACCCAGATCATCCAGCGTGACCGCCATGCCCACTACCTGTCGACACTCGCCCTGATCGCGGCGTCCGTGGAGCGTATCGCGGTGGAGCTGCGCCACCTGCAGCGTACCGAGGTGCTGGAGGTGGAGGAGGCGTTCCGCAAGGGGCAGAAGGGCTCGTCGGCCATGCCCCACAAGAAGAACCCGATCTCCGGCGAGAACCTCACCGGGCTCGCGCGACTGGTGCGGAACAATGCCGGGGCTGCCCTGGAGAACGTCCCCTTGTGGCACGAGCGGGACATCTCCCACTCGTCGGTGGAGCGGGTCATCTTCCCGGACTCGACCATTCTGGTGGATTACATGCTGGCGCGCCTCGCCGGCGTGCTGGACAATCTGGTGGTCCATCCGGAGCGGATGCAGGCCAATCTCGATGCCACCCACGGCTTGATCCACTCGCAGCAAGTGCTGCTCGCCCTCACCGACGCCGGCGTGGCACGGGAGGAAGCGTACCGCTGGGTGCAGCGCAACGCGATGCGGAGCTGGAAGGAGGGAGTGCCGCTGCGCGAGCTACTCGCCGCCGACCGGGACGTGGCCGGGGCACTGGATTCCGGGACCCTCGACCATTGCTTCGACCTCCAGGTTCACCTACGCCATGTGGACACCATCTTCCGGCGGGTGTTCGGGGGGGATTGATCGCGCGACCGTCGGGCGCTTCCAGTCGACTGTGACGTCGCTCTGAAACAGAGGTGAGCGGATATGAAGAAGCCCAGCCAATCGGCAGTCGCCCTGAAACAATTGATCCACGACGCGATTCAGGACCTGGAAGTGACTCCAGAGGAGTATCACCGGATCATGAGGTGCGCGGAGGACGACGGTCACCTCGACGACGAGGAGCGTACGTTGCTTTCCCAGTTCCACGAGATGCTCAGCAACGGGACGATCCGGCGCGTCCGTGGCTGAACTTGGATAAGGCGGCCGAGGCGCCGCGCCCGGGCGGACGGGCCAGTCATCCCTGCGGCGCCGGGGTCACGCGGTAGGGCCGGTCAAGGATCGGGCCCGGTACGCGCAGCGCGTGTCCCACTCAGGCTACCGCCGCACCGCTTTGCGGCGTAGCTTGGGTGGCGGCCCCTTGGGCATCTGGCCTTGCACCATCCCTGGTGGCCGCTCCAGGTGGAACTGGTACCAGACATCGCCGTATGCCTTCATCTTGATTGGCTTCTTGTTCTGGACGGCCGTGATGTTGGCGAGCAGGCGCGCGTCACCCTCGAGCTTCTTCAGGGCGGCATTGAGGACCTCCAGAGCACGGTCCGGATCCCCGCGCTTCACCAGGCAGTAGGCGTACAGGCTCGCAAGCATACCCTCCTTGCGGTTTCCGGCGATCGCCTTCTGAAAGACCTTGTCCATCTCCTCGAACCGATTGCGCTTGAAGTAGGTGATGGCGAGCATCGCGCGTGCCATCCAGTGGCGGTTCGAGGCGCGCTCCAGGTAGGGCAGGGCGTCATCGAATTTTCGCTGCGCGTAGTAGATGGCTCCGATCTGACCGTCGAGCTGGCCGCGCAACATGAACTGCCATTTTGTAAGGGGTTGCGCTGCTTTGAGTATCTCGATTGCCTGGTCGGGTCGGCCCTTGGTGACAGCTTGCCCGACCTGCTGCATCCGTGCCTCGACCTTCTTCCCGATCGTTCGGCTCAGGATGAAGTTTGATGCGAAGAACGCGATGGTCCCCAGCGCGACGCCGTAGCCCCAGTACCAATGCAACGCAACGGCGGCCACGCCATAGATGAGGCCGAAAAGGGCCAAGGAGATGAGCAGACTGATCATGGAGCGGGCTACGGGTCGAGGCAAAGAGGGAGAGGAACATACCACGCGACATAGGTCGCATCCATCGTAGCCTCCGTTCTGTGATGGCTATGTCCGGTCGTCCGACGCCATCGGCGCACGTTGCGAGACGACGAACAGGGAGCATCGAGGCCTCCGCCATCGGCCGCCCGATGTGACACAGGCGAAGCTTGACACTCCGCGGGAGATACGAGATAACGCCCACCCTTCCGGCGCCGACCATCGTAACGCTGGAGTGGGCGCCTGACCGGTTTGGAAATGGGGCTGTGGCGCAGTTGGGAGCGCGCTTGAATGGCATTCAAGAGGTCAGGGGTTCGACTCCCCTCAGCTCCACCAAACCCTTGCACGCACAGGTCCTGAGCCGGACTTGAACCGGACCCGATCGGCGGTCTCACACCCTGTCAAAACATTCTCTGGAGGCTTACCCCATGAGTGTTCGTGTCGGAATCAACGGCTTTGGCCGGATCGGGCGGAATTTCTTTCGTGCCAACTTGAAGAGTGGCGCAGTCGACGTGGTGGCGATCAATGATCTGACCGACGCCTCGACCCTGGCGCACCTTCTCAAATACGACTCGGTGCACGGCACC
>JASFUG010000040.1:0-13960 GCA_050050395.1 Nitrospirota bacterium | reverse complement strand
GGGTGACATGGTAGCGATCAGCTTTCAGCTATCAGCGGTCAGCACTGTTAGTGCACAATCCGCCCGGGATCGGCTGGTACCGCCGCGGACTCGACGGACCAGGCGCAAACAATGGTGCTCAACCAAAGGAGCTGATAGCTGAAAGCTGGCCGCTGACAGCTAATTCCCCTTTGGCTTCATCTGGGGAAACAGCACCACCTCGCGGATCGAGTTGGCGCCGGTGAGGAGCATGACCAAGCGGTCGATACCGATGCCGCAGCCTGCCGTGGGCGGCAGCCCGTACTCGAGGGCGAGGAGGTAATCCTCGTCGAGGGGATGGGCCTCGTCGTCGCCGGCTGCACGCTCGGCGAGCTGCTCCTCGAAACGTGCGCGCTGGTCCTCCGGGTCGTTCAGCTCGGTAAAGGCATTGGCGATCTCCCGGCAGCCGACGAACAGCTCGAAGCGTTGTACCAGTTGGGGTGCGTCGGCCTTGCGCTTGGCGAGGGGAGAGACCTCGACCGGGAAGTCGATCACGAAGGTGGGTTGTACCAAGTGCGGCTCGGCCACGGTCTCGAAGATCTTGGTCAGGATCTTGCCGTGGGGATCGGCGGGCGATGGTTCGAAGCCCATCTCCTTCACCCGCACGCGGGCGAATGCCTCGTCTTCCAGAAGACGTTCGCCGTCCGCGGCATACTTGCGGACGCCGTCCGCGACCGTCAGCCGTGGCCACGGCGGGGTAAGGTCGATCTCACGGTCGTGCCAGCGCAGGTGGAGACCACCGCAATGGGTCTGAGCCAGCTCGACGATCAGCTCTTCCACCAGGGCCATCAGGTCCTCGTAGGTGGCGTACGCCTGGTAGAACTCGACCATGGTGAACTCGGGATTGTGGTCGAGGTCGATCCCCTCGTTGCGGAAGTTGCGATTGATCTCGAACACCCGCTCGAAGCCGCCGACCACCAGCCGTTTGAGATAGAGCTCGGGGGCGATGCGCAGGTACAGGTCGATCCCCAGGGCGTTGTGGCGGGTGACGAACGGTCGAGCAGCCGCGCCGCCCGCGAGGGCCTGCATCATCGGCGTCTCGACCTCCAGATACCCTCGCTGGCTGAGGAAGCGCCGTACCCCGTCGATGATCGCGGACCGCTTGCGGAAGATGTCGCGTGCCTCGGGATTGACGATCAGGTCCAGATAACGCTGCCGGAAGCGGGTCTCGACGTCGGTGAGACCATGCCACTTCTCGGGCAGTGGACGTAGGGACTTGGTCAGCAATGTCAGCCCCTCGACGCGCACGGTGAGCTCACCGGTGCGGGTGACGAACAACGGGCCGCGCACGCCGACGATGTCGCCGAGGTCGAGCTTCTTGGCCAATGCGTACGCATCACCCAGGACCTCGCGGCTGAGGAGGATCTGCAGACGGCCGGTGGAATCTTGCAGATGCGCGAATGCGGTCTTCCCGAAGCTGCGCAGGGCCATGATCCGCCCTGCGATCGTCACATCTACCGGATCGCGGTCGAGGTTCTCCGCCGCCGTATCCCCGTGCGCATCGAGGATCGCCGCAGCAGTGTGGGTGGGACAAAAGCCCTGGGCGTACGGCTCGACTGACACCGCACGAAGGGCATCGACTTTGGCGCGTCGTGCGCGGACCTGGTCGTTTTCCTGGGCCATGGGATGGGACTCGCGAGCCTGCCACCGATGGACGAAGCCGCGGTCAGTCTAGCGGGCCACAGCCACCTTGTAACCACGGCATGGGCAAGGCGCCGCCTTCGGGGCGTGACAGGGTCCCGCCGCGTCCGGCCGGTGGAGGATGGTGTGTCTCGTTGCGCCGGCGAACGGCATCACTGGTCCGGCGAGGGACGGCCGGAATGACCGACACCTGTCCCACGTTTGCCTGCAGTCTCCCGGGCGTTGTCCGAAAAGAGAGACAGCTATGGGCATTCACGGTGTCGATGCACGGTGGCTACGTGGTCGCAGTCCATCGGCGCCAATCTGGAGACGATGGCATGTCCGAGACACGGATCTTGATCGTCGACGATGACGCGCAGTTCGCCGAGCTGCTCGACATGCGCCTGAAGTTCCATGGCTACCAGACCGCGCAGGCGCGGGACCTGGCCTCGGCGACGCACCAGCTGGAGAACAGGCCGACCGATCTGGTCTTGTGCGATCTCTGTCTCGGCCGCGAGAACGGCCTCGACCTGATCCCGATCGCCCACGGTCTCCGGCCTCATCTTCCGCTTCTCTATCTCACGGCGCACGGCTCGATCGAGACTGCGGTGGAGGCGATGCGCCTTGGCGCCAGCGGATTCGTCACCAAGGACTTCGAGGACGACGAGCTGCGCAGCGAGATCGAGCAGGCGCTCAAGGAGGCGGCGCTGCGAGAGCGTGTGGAGAGGCTGGAGGGGCTGGTGGGTGAGCGGTTCGCGTTCGAGAACATCGTCGGCAGCAGCGCCGGCATGCGAAGCGTGCTGCAGCAGGTGCAGCGAGTGGCGCGAACCAATTCGACGGTCCTGATCACCGGTGAGAGCGGCACGGGCAAGGAGCTAATCGTGCGCGCCTTGCACACCCACAGCCCGCGCAAGGAGCGCCCGTTCGTTGCGGTCAATTGTGGCGCATTGCCGGAGACCCTCCTGGAGAACGAGCTCTTTGGTCACGTGAAGGGTGCGTTCACCGGGGCCGCGGACAGCAAGATCGGCCTGCTTTCGGTGGCGAACGGCGGCACCGTGTTTCTCGACGAGGTCGGAGAGATACCTCTCACCACACAGGTGAAGCTATTGCGTGTCCTGCAGGAGCGGGAGTTCACACCGCTCGGGTCGACGGAGCCGCTGAAGGTCGACATCCGCATCGTCTCGGCGACCAACCGCGATCTGAAGGTGGAGGTGAAGGCGGGCCGCTTCCGCTCCGACCTCTTCTACCGGCTGGGCGTGATCCCGATCCATCTGCCGCCGTTGCGGGAGCGACGCGAGGACATCCCGCCGTTGGTGAACCACTTCGTGAAGACCTACAACCGGCTCATGGACGGCCACATCAGCGGGGTTCACCCGGACGCCATGCGCGCGCTTGTGCGCTACAACTGGCCAGGCAACGTCCGCGAGCTCGAGAACGTGATCGAACGGGCGATGGTGATGGCGGAGGGCGAGACGGTGCAGGTGCCGGACCTGCTGTTCGACAGTCAGCTCAACGAGAGCCCCGCGCACAGCGGTGCGGCGGAGATCTTGCGCTATGCGGAGGCCAAGGCGGCATTCGAGCGTGATTTTCTCTGTAACCTCCTGTCCGTCACCCGCGGCAACGTCAGCGAGGCCGCCCGGGTCTCGGGCCGGATCCGCAGCGATCTCTACGCCATGATGAACCGCCACGGTATCAGCCGTGCCCAGTTCCTCTAGACGTTTCCACGGCCGGCCCGGCGAAGGAGACGACCGGCTCAGTCGAAGCGGTAGATGGTCTCGCCCTTCTTGGCTAGACCGAGTCGTTCGCGGGCAAGGCGCTCCATGGCAAGGTGGCCATCGGCAAGGTCGGCGAGCTGCTCGTCGTACTCCTGGCGCTGTCGCAGGAGTCGCGCGACCTCTTCCCGCGCGGCGTTGATCTCGGCCTGCTTGGCAGATCGTTCCAGCCAACTGTTGTCGCTGAACAGGGCGAGGGTCACCATCACCACGGCGGCGGTGATGGTGGCGGCAACACCCGCCGGCCATGACCAGCGGCACGCGCTCGTTGGTTGGGGTTGGATCCGGGCCACGGAGCTCAATCCGGGGGTGCAGGGTCGCTGCGCTGTCTCCGCAGATAGGCACGCACAGGTTCCGGTACGTCCTCGCCAGGGTCAAGACCCCCGATGAGCGCCGCGCGGATCCGGGTCGACGAGCACTCCACCAGCGGCATGTCCAGGTACTGCACGCGCTGGTCGAGTTGTTCCACGGGGATCAGGTCTTGGAGCGCGCGGCGTACCTGTTGGAGGGAGACCTCGGCGCGTGGCGCGACGAGGAAGCTGGCGAGGCGCACCACCTCCTCGGGATGCCACCAGTTCGGCAGGTCAAGGAGAGTGTCGGCGCCGATCAACAGCGAGATGGGCACGGTTTCACCGCGCTCCACCAGGGCGGCGAGGGTCCGGGCCGTGAACGACGGGACAGGAAGCTCATTCTCCAGGGTTGACACCACGAATGCGGGGTTTCCCCGGCAGACGAGGTTTAGGAGGCGGACACGCCGATCGAATGACAGTAGCTGCTGGTCGCGCTTGTGAGGTGGAATCGGCGCCGGCAGGAAAACCACCCGCTCCACATCTGGCACCGCCACGGCCGCCGTCGCCATCGCGACGTGACCCCGATGGACCGGGTCGAAGGTTCCGCCGAAGTAGACGATACCGGGCACGATCTTACCGTACCGGGTCTATCGATCCGCTCCAAGCCCGTGCGGTGTTCGCCGATCGGGTCCACGACCGCGATCGGAGCGAAGAGGCTAAATGATCGCGCAGCGGCAGGTCGGGCAGAAGGTCCAGGCGGACTCGACTGGACGGTGGCAATTGCCGCACACCGGTGAGACAAGCTGCTCCTGGCAGTACGGGCAATAGATGAAGTCGCTGCGGATCTCTTTCTCACACGTGGGGCAGGTTCCGGTCGTGACGGCGGACTCGTCAGCGGTCGCTTGCGGGGGAGAAGCGGCGGTGCTTCCGGTGCCCTGGCGCAGGCGTTCGGCCTGCTCGGCGAACAGCGCGACCTGCTTGCCGTTGAAGCGGTAGATGCGCGTCCGGGACTGGATCGAGAGCTGGTCCCCTTGTACGTCGATGCCCTGCACGTGTGGGTGAAATATGGCGATCTCGCCGGCACCCACCGCACGGTCCAGGACGCCGATGGGCGAGAAGAGGATCCGGTGGTTGGTCAGGTAGAGCCGTCCGTCCTGCGCGATCACCCGGTTGATGGCGAAACGCACGCGGATCGCGTCAACGATCTCTTCGTCGTGCTGCAGGCTGATCTTCTCGTTCACGGTCGTGGCGGCCATGTACTCTCCTCTGGACGACAACCCTTTTTTTACCTGTTCGGAGGAGGTCCAAACGACTTGACTCGATGGATCGCCAGCGCCGATCCGGGGCGCGACGAGCCGATCACGGGTGGTCACTCGCGGATCTGGCCGCCGCCCAGGATAACGTACTTGGTCGTCGTCAGGTCCTCCAGGCCCATCGGGCCGCGTGCATGGAGCTTGTTGGTGGAGATTCCGATCTCCGCCCCGAGACCGAACTCGAAGCCATCGGTGAAGCGGGTCGAGGCGTTGACGTAGACCGCCGCGGCGTCCACCTCGCGGAGGAAGCGACGCGCCTGCTCGTAGTCGGAGGTGAGGATGGCCTCGGAGTGGTTGGAGCCATGGCTGGCGATGTGGTCGAGGGCCTCCTCGATGGAGTCCACCACCCGCACGTTGAGGTTGAGATCGAGCCACTCGGTGTCCCAGTCCTTGGCCGCGGCCGGTACCACCGCCTCACCCATGACCGGCGTGAGGAGGGCGCAGCTGCGTTTGCAGCCGTGGACGGTTACCCCCGACGCCCGGGCCTGCGGCGCGAACGCGCGAAAGAACGGCTCTGCCACCTGCACGTGTACCAGCAGGGTCTCCATCGCATTGCAGGTGCCGGGCCGCTGTACCTTTGCGTTGAGCGCCACGGCCACTGCCATCTCCAGGTCGACTTCGCGATCGACATAGGTGTGGCATAGCCCCTTGTCGTGCTTGATCACCGGAATCGTGGCATTCTCGACCACGAAGCGGATCAGCCCCTCGCCGCCGCGCGGGATGATCACGTCGATGCGGTCGTCCATCTTCAGCAGCTGCATGACCAGAGAGCGGTCCGGCTCGTCGACGAAGGTGATCGCGGCCGATGGGAGTCCCGCCGCATCTACGGCCTGGGCGAGGATGCCGGCGATCGCTCGATTCGAGTGGATGGCCTCCGAGCCGCCGCGCAGGACAACCGCGTTGCCCGATTTTAGGCACAGGCCCGCGGCATCGGCGGTGACGTTGGGGCGCGACTCGTAGATGATGCCGACCACGCCGATCGGCGTCCGCACCCGGCCGATCTCCAGCCCGTTCGGGCGCAGCCCCTGGGAGACTACCCGGCCGACGGGGTCCGGCAGGGCCACGATCTGCCGCAACCCCTCGGCCATTGCCGTGATGCGAGCGTCGGTAAGGGCGAGGCGGTCCAGCATCGCGGCGCTCAGACCACTCTCGCGGCCCGCGGCCAGGTCGCGCTCGTTTGCCTCGTGCAGAGCCGGGCGGGCTGCCTCCAGACCGTCGGCCATCGCGGACAACGCAGCATCCTTCGCGGCGCTGGAGGCGAAGGCGAGCGTTCGCGCAGCGCCGGCGGCGGCGGTGACGGCGGCATCGAGGTCGAACAAGGGTTTCATCGCGGGCTCGGGCGGATAGGGGTGGGTGTTCTCTAGACTGATTATTCCGTCACGTCATGTTCAACCACGATCCGCACGCACGGAACGTGACAGCACGGTTGTCCCAGAATGCGAGACGATCGCAAGCGAGCATTTCGTCGTTTCGTCCATGGCATGGTCTCGTGAGCCTAGCCGCGCCTCCCGGCTCCGGTCGTGCTGGGCCGAGGAGGTCGGCGAAGTTGATGGAACCGCATCGTGCTGTCCGGTGCTTGGTCCTCGTGGGGCCCCATCGGTCAGACGTTGCCTCTAACGTCCGTGGCGTGCGTTCCCCCACCCTTCAAAGCAGGACTAGATTGTCGCGGTGGATCACCTCGTCGAAGGATTCGTATCCGAGGGTGGCGGCGATGTCTCGGGTGTGGAGGCCACGGATCTTGACCAGCTCGTCGGAGGGAAAGTTGGTCAGGCCGCGGGCAAACTCCTCACCGTGCCGGTCACAGCATGAGATCGAGCTGCCGGCCGGGAACTCGCCCTGGACCTCGATGATACCCGAGGGTAACAGGGAGCCGCCGCGATCGCGCAAGGCGCGACACGCACCGTCGTCAAGCAGCACCCGCCCGGCGGGTGTCAGGCTGTAGGCGATCCAGTGCTTGCGGCTGCTCAGGGCGTGGGATTCTGGCCAGAAAAGGGTGCCGATGGGGTCTCCCTGGAAGGCATGGCCCAGCTGCCCGTCGCGATGACCGTTGAGGATCAAGGTTGCGATGCCGTAACGGCCGGCCTGGCGCGCCGTGAGCACCTTCGATCGCATGCCGCCGGACCCGACGGTGCTGTAGCTGCCGCCGGCCAGGTCGAGGAGCGGGCCGTCGATCTGGGTCACCTCGTCGATGCGCGTGGCATCGGGGTC
The DNA here is from genome assembly GCA_050050395.1 of Nitrospirota bacterium. Classification (GTDB taxonomy): domain Bacteria; phylum CG2-30-53-67; class CG2-30-53-67; order CG2-30-70-394; family CG2-30-70-394; genus DASWHD01. The sequence continues at coordinate 6,739 of JASFUG010000040.1, read as the reverse complement.
GAGGTTGGGGTCGGCAGTGAACAGGCCGTCGATGTCGGTGAGCAGGACAAGGAGATCGGCGTCCACCAGGTGGGCGACCTGCGCCGACAGGTGGTCGTTATCGCCGAGGCGGATCTCGGCGGTCGAGACCGTATCGTTCTCGTTGACGATCGGCACCACGCCACGCTGCAACAGGGCTTCGAAGGTGGCACGGGCGTTGACGAAGCGCTGGCGGCTGTGGGTGTCGTCGTGGGTGAGCAGGACCTGCGCGGTGGTCAGGGTGTGTTGGCGGAAGGCCGCGTCGTACGCGGCGATCAGGGTGCCCTGTCCGACAGCCGCCGCCGCCTGGCTCTCAGCCAAGCTCTTGGGCCGACCACTGATCCCCAGGCGCTTGGCCCCCGCTGCGATCGCCCCGGACGAGACCAGCAGGCACTCCCGTCGCTCGCGACGCAGGACGGCAATCTCGGCGGCGATCGCGGTGATCCGCGCCAGATCGAGTCCGTCGCCATTGGCCGTGAGCACCCGGCTGCCGACCTTGATCACCACCCGCCGGGCGTCGGCGAAGAGCTGTCGTCGGTCCATGGTGAGGGGGCGGGTGTGGGTAGCTGAATGAGACGCTCAAAGAAGTGTCGGCACTCACCGCGCGACAGTCAAAGCGCGCCTCAGTCGTCCCACTCGATACGAGTGGCGGGGCCCCTCTCCCTGTCCTCCATCGGCTCGGCGCCGCCGTTCCGTGCCCGCTCCTCGCGGTGCTGGACTACTAGCGGCCATACCGCCTCCAGGAGGTCCGTGATCCCACGACGCGTGGCGCAGGAGATGGACATTAGCGGCAGGCGGTGTTCGGCACAGTACCGGCGCAGGGGCTCGCTCAGCTCGCCGTCTGGCACCAGATCGAGCTTGTTCGCCACCACCAGCCGTGCCTTGCCGCGCAGCTCCGGCGCATGGGCGGTGAGCTCGGCCTGCAAGATGGGGAGGGCGTGCACCGGGTCCGGATCGGCCCACGGCCCCACATCAACCAGAAACAGCAGGATGGCGCTACGCTCGATGTGGCGCAGGAAGCGGTGGCCGAGCCCGGCACCCGCACTCGCTCCCTCGATGATCCCCGGGATGTCCGCGATCACGAAAGCGCGCTCCTCGTCGAGCTCGACCATGCCAAGCTGCGGCTCCAGGGTGGTGAACGGGTAGTCGGCAATCTTCGGCCGGGCGTGGGAGACGACGCTCAGGAGGGTTGATTTCCCGGCATTGGGGAATCCCACCAGTCCGACGTCGGCGAGGAGCTTGAGCTCCAGCTGCAGTGTGAGGGCCTCGCCGGGCTCGCCGGGCTGGGCGAATTGGGGCGTCTGGCGCGTGGCGCTCTTGAAGTGGACGTTGCCCTTGCCGCCCCGGCCGCCGCGGGCGACCACCAGCCGCTGCTCCGGCTTTACGAGGTCGGCGATCACCTTGCCGGTCTCCAGGTCCCGCACCACCGTGCCCGCAGGCACCTGGATCAACCGGGTCTCCCCGTCCTTGCCGGTGGCGTTGTGGTTGCTGCCGGGGTGGCCATTGCCGGCGTACTGGTGCTGGCGATAGCGCAGATCGATGAGGGTGGTGACCCGCGCCGATGCCTCGATTACCACGTCGCCGCCACGGCCGCCGTTGCCGCCGTCGGGGCCACCCCGCGGGACGTACTTCTCCCGGCGGAAGGTGGCCGCGCCGGCGCCGCCATGGCCGGAACGGACGTAGATCTTTGCCTGGTCGACGAACATCGCGGGCTACCCTAACACCACCCAGGCTGGCCCAGTGGCAGGCACCCGATCCCTTGGCGGGACGCCGGCGTGCTGTGCGGGCGGTCGTGGCCACCGTCCATCCCAGGCGAGCCGGAGATGATTGCAGAGTACCGGTTCGCGGTCGGGGTCATCTCGCTGCTCCGCTGGGCCGCATCCACGACGATGCGACTCCAGGGGTCAGGAAGACGCGCCGCTATGCAGCGCCGGATGTCCGCCCAGTTCCGTGACCGGCTACTCGGCCGGGACGACGTGAATCAGCTTTTTGCCCCACTTGTTGTGGTCGAACTCCACCACGCCGTCCACCTTGGCGAACAGGGTGTCGTCGCCGCCGCGGCCCACCCCGAGTCCCGGGTGGTACTTCACGCCCCGCTGGCGTACCAGGATGTTGCCGGCCACCACGCGCTCGCCACCGAACTTCTTCACGCCGAGCCGCTGCGCGTGGGAGTCGCGGCCGTTGCGGCTGCTGCCGACGCCTTTCTTGTGGGCCATGGCCTGCTCTCCTTAGCGCTCGATGGCCGCCACCCGCACGGCGGTATAGGGCTGGCGGTGGCCGAGCGTCTTCTTGAAGCCCTTGCGACGCTTTTTCTTGAACACCAGGATCTTGCGGGCGCGGTCCTGGGCGAGGATCTCACACTTCACCTTCGCCCCGTCCACGAACGGGCGGCCGATGGCCAGGTCCTCTCCGCCGCCGATGCATAGCACCTGATCCAGCTCCAGGGTGGTGCCGACCTCGCCGTCGATCTTCTCGATGCGCAGGAAGTCACCCTCCTGCACCTTGTACTGCTTGCCGCCTGTCTCAACGATCGCGTACATCGGGATTTCCGTGGTGAAAAGGGCGGTCTAGATACCACGATGGCCGGTAAGGGCGCAACGGCAAAGGGGTCGGCGGGATGGCGTCCGGGTCCAGGGCATCGCGCCGTCGTGGAAGCCGCCGTGCTTCGGACGAGCGGGGCCGGCACCGGCCGGGGTAGCTTGACACGCCGAGCCACTTGGCAATCCTTTGATCGCTCGTGCGTCGTAGTCTCCTGCCATGACCCACCCCCTGCGTATCGCCCTCGCTCAGATCAACCCGGCGGTCGGCGACCTAAAGGGCAATCGCGACCTCATCCTGTCGCGGTTGGCGGAGGCGCGTGAGTGGGGCGCCCAGGTGGTGGCCTTCCCCGAGCTGGCGGTGTGCGGCTACCCGCCGCGCGACCTCCTGCTCAAGCCGGCCTTCCTGCGCCGCGCACAGCGTTGCCTGGAGGCGATCGCGGCGGCAAGCACCGGGGTGGTGGTCGTGGTGGGCGGCGTCGAGGTGAGCGAGGTGCTTTACAACGCCGCCTTCGTCTGCACGGCGGGCCGGATCGTCGCGGTGCAGCGTAAGACCTGGTTGCCGAACTACGATGTCTTCGATGAGCGCCGCTACTTCCATACCGCCGGGCCGGGGGACAACCAGATCTTCGACGTGGGCGGCGTCGGTCTCGGGGTGTCGATCTGCGAGGATATCTGGGAGGACGAGGGGCCACTTGCGGAGCAGGCGGAGGCGGGCATTCGTCTACACATCAACATTTCCGCATCGCCGTATCACGCCGGAAAGGGGTGGGTGCGCCAGGAGCTGATCTGTCGTCGCGCCCGTGTCCATCGCACCTACATGGCCTTCTGCAATCAGGTGGGTGGGCAGGATGACCTGGTGTTCGACGGCGGCAGCGTCGTGGCCGGACCCGAGGGAGAGCTGCTCGCCACCGGCGCGATCTTCGCCGAGGACCTGGTGGTGATCGACCTGCCCCTCGGGGCCGTCGCCCGCCGGACCCCGTCGACCACAGCGCCGGCGCTGCCGGCCCGCCCCGTCGCCCTGCCGCCGGCGATGGCACGTCGGCCTGCGCCATCGCCGGCGGTGGTGCTGCGTCCCGATGGCGAGGAGCCGGCAGAGATCTACCACGCCCTTTTGCTGGGGCTGCGTGACTACTTCCGCAAGAACGGGTTCGCCTCCGTGCTGGTAGCCCTCTCGGGGGGCATCGACTCGGCCCTGGTGGCGACCCTGGCGGCGGACGCCATCGGTCCGGACAAGGTGACCGCCGTGCTGATGCCCAGCCGCATCTCCTCACCCGGCAGTGTTGCCGACGCCGAGGCCCTGGTCGCCAATCTCGGCATCCATTCGCACGTGCTATCCATCGCGGCCCTTGTGGATACCGCCGAGGCGACCCTCTCGCCGGCCTTCGCCGGCCGTCCGGCCGACGTCACCGAGGAGAACATCCAGTCGCGTGCCCGCGGCCTGCTGCTCATGGCCCTGTCCAACAAGCTCGGCGCCCTGGTGCTGGCCACCGGCAACAAGTCGGAGATGGCGGTCGGCTACGCCACCCTGTACGGCGACATGTGCGGCGGTCTGGCGGTGATTGCCGATGTCCCCAAGACCCTCGTCTATCGCCTCTGCGAGTGGCGCAACCAGCAGCCGGGCGGTGCCGTCATCCCGGAGGCGATCCTCACGAAGCCACCGTCCGCGGAGCTGCGCCCGGACCAGAAGGACACCGACTCCCTGCCGGACTACGCGGTCCTCGACCCGATCCTCGACGCCTACGTGGAGGAGCAACGGCCCCTGGAGGAGATCGTCGCCCAGGGCTTCGACGAGGCGACCGTGCGCGCGGTGGTGCGGCTGGTGGACCGCGCCGAGTACAAGCGCCAGCAGGCGGCGCCCGGTATCCGTATCACCCCCAAGGCCTTCGGCACTGGCCGGCGCATGCCCATCACCAATGGTTTCACCGACGAGTGGGGGTAGGGGGCAGGACGTAGGGCGTAGGGGGTACGGAGGGCTCCCGGCCGCGCGGACCCGCGACGATCCCTGGCGCGGCGCCCCGCTGGAAGATGTGCCGACCTCGTGGAGGGCTACGTGTGGCGGGCACCTGGCCCCCAGTGTGGTGCACGCGCCGTCGCTTCGAGCCCACGTGTCGTAGATCCGTCCGGTCAGGTACGCGGCGGGATTCCACCCGCACCCCGCTCCTCCTCGGTAAAATTGAGTCAGAGCCTTGAAAGGGAGGTGTGCGCGTGGCGTCGTTGGCCCAGGCCCAGTTCACAAACCAGGAGCTGCGCGGCTTGATTGCCGCGCGACTCGGCGACGCCCACGTCCCGCGCCGTTTCAAGGTGGTCCACGATACCAGCGAGTTCTTCCAGATCGACTACAACGACGTGGTGGTCCTCGACCACACCCCCTACCTGATGCGCAACTACGAGCGCGAGGGGCGCTTCGGCCTGGAGGACGAGCCGAAGTACTGGGTCCGCCGCGCCGTCGACCTCGCTACCGGCGACACCAAGGTGATCAAGCTGGTGTTCGATGAGGCCATCGAGGCCAAGGTCGGCGGCGTGGTCTTCCACTGCGTACGCTCGCCCCACAAGGAGGCGGCGATCCTCGACCTCACCCGGGGCCATGGCAGCTTCATGCAGGGTTTCTCCGCGCGCGATGTTGTGGGCAACACGGTGCGCATCCTCGACTTCATCCCGGGTGCGCGCCTCGACGAGTACGTCGCCAAGCGCTGCCGGGACCATGAGGCGTACTACCAAGAGGAGCTCCCCGGCCTGTTGGCCATTTACGCCGAGCTGGTCGCGGCGATCGGTCTCCTGCATGGCCACGGCTACAAGCACGGCGACATCCGCCGCGACCACATCCTCCTCGACCCGCCGATCGCCACGTGGCGCTGGATCGACTTCGACTACGACTATGCCGCCGATGCCAACCCCTTCGGTTACGACCTGTTCGGGCTGGGGAACATCCTGATCTTTCTCGTCGGCGGGGGCGACGTCACCACCCAGATTCTCGCCCGGTCTGACGCATCAGTCCTGGAGAGCCTCACCACGGACGACCTGAACATCGTCTTCAACCACCGTGTCGCCAACCTGCAGAAGATCTACCCCTACATCGACGACTCCCTGGCCTACGTCCTGCGCCACTTCTCCCAGGGGGCCGACGTCTTCTACGAGGACACCGGGCAGCTCCTGGCGGACCTCGCGGAGGTGCGACTCGCGCGACCCAAGGAGGAACGGTCATGACAACCCTGCGATCGACCGAGGGCGACGGCTTGAAGGAACGCCACCTCCTCGTGGCGGTCGATGGCTCGGAGAACTCGCGCCGCGCGGTGTCGTTCGTGGCCGACTTCTTCGGCGGCTACCCCGGCTTCCGCGTCACCCTGCTACACATCATCCTGGAGCCCGCCGCCGGCCACTTCGGAAGCGAGGCGGAGCACCGCGCGTGGGTGGAGGAGCGGGAGCAGCAGGCCCGCGACGCCCTCGACAGCTATTGCCGCCTCCTCGCGGAGGGAGGGGTGCCGGAGGGACAGGTCGACGTCCTGATCGAGGCGGTCCAGGCGCCTTCGATCGCCGACGCGATCCTCGGGGTGCAGGAGTGGCTGCAAGGCTGCACCATCGTCGTCGGCCGCCGCGGCCTGTCCAAGCGCGAGGAGTTTCTGCTGGGCTCCACCTCCAACAAGATCCTCCACGGCGCCAAGGGCTGCGCCGTGATGGTGATCGAGTGAGCCCGTGCTAGGTGGTTCCCGCCGTGAAGGTGTCCCGCACCAGTCGCCCGGGCGTGGGCCACTCGCCCGAGCCGCCTCTCGAATGTCGCCGGGTGCGGCGGTTACCCGCCGGCCCGCTTGACGGTCCACCCCTCCTTCGCCAGCTCCGCCACCACCTCATCCCGGTGGTCGCCCTGGATCTCGATCACGCCGTCCTTCACCGTGCCGCCCGAGCCGCAGCGGCGCTTGAGGCGCGTGGCGAGCTGCAGCAGCCCCGCCGCGTCGAGGGGCACGCCGGTGATCACTGTCACGCCCCTGCCCTTCCGCCCCTTGGTCTCCCGCCCCACGCGCACGATGCCGTCGCCGGCCGCCGCCGTCTTCCGCTTGTGGCACGTGCACCCGGCCACCGGCCGGCCGCACGCCGGGCACATCGCCCCGGGCTCGGTCGAGTAGACGAGGTCGCCGTCCTTCCCTGTCGTCTGCCGCTTCATCGCTCTCCCAGCCCCCTCGTCACCG
>JASFUG010000039.1:0-14138 GCA_050050395.1 Nitrospirota bacterium | reverse complement strand
CCTCTGGGATCTCGATTCTTTCGCTAAGAACACCCGCGACGGTCGGCGTCAAGGTCTGACACTCCGTCTCGTTCGGGTCGAGCTCCAGTTCGATCGGCACAGGAGATACATACGGGCTCGTGGGCGTGAAGTCGAAGGTCGCCGTTTGCGGCTCCCCTGAGACATTCGAACCGCAGATCTCAAAGGTAGCTTGTGTGCTGTCTCCGACGAGACCGAGGATCAGGGACATCTCGACCATGCTCTGACCATAAACGGGCGCCGACAGTGCCATCACGCATGCAAACGCAAGAACACGGGAGACGTTTTGCTTACGATCATGAAGAACCATCAGAAAGCTCCTTCTACTTCTACTAGATAAACTGCTACGAAAGTGCTTCTCATGGGTGTGCCAAGACGGCGTCTTCGAAGCTGGGTTCGGGCCAGATGCAATGGGAGTCGGTGGGTTCGAGGCGATCTGTGAATGTGGGTACCGTCGAACCTGGCCGCCAGGCCTCGGGATGCCAGTGCGCGGTATGCGGACAGGTGAGATCTTCGGGCTAGCCCCTACCCCGGATCGTTGCCAACGGTTCGGTAGAGGTCGGGGCAGACACCGCTCGGGGTCGGGCAAAGCACAGTGGCGGAGACCGGCGCGATCCGGACGCCGTCCTCCACAAGCCAGACCTGCGCGTAAACCGTGGGTACTGAACGAGCCGACGGATCGTCTGGCGGGACATCAGGCGCTTCGCTCGCCGGGGGCGGAGGAACTCTCAAGCTGAGAACACCGGCGCCGGGCGGTGTGAAGATTTGGCACTTGGTTTCATCCGGAGCAAGGCCGACAACGACTGTCTCGGAACCCGTGTCGAGATCCGACCGGTTCCTCTGAAACACAAAGGTTGTGTCTTGTTCGGCCGCGGAGGGATTCCAGGCGCACAGCTCGTAGTCACCCGAAGGGTCGCCTCCGACGAGGGCGAGGATGACCAGGCTCTGGGCATCGACAGGCGCTGACGGCACCATCACAGCGGCGAACACAAGCGCGCCGACCACGATTCTCCTAACGTTCTGAAGATCCATCAGGAAGCCCCTCTTGTAAAATGACGTGATCCAAAGTGTATCTGTCCGGGCGCTGGCCGGAACGGTGATTATCAGTGTCCGGGTCGTCATGCCGGGGAACCCCGGGAAGACGCGGGAATCGGGGCCTCCCCATAGACGGCGGCTATCGAGAAACCCGCACAGCACGTGCCCGGTTTGATCCCTCGCAATTACGGTGCCAGGTCCTGTCCGCGGGCTGTGCGCTTGGGGAACCGGCTGAAAACAAAGGCGGATCCCTCTTTCTCCGACGGCCCCATCCAAGACCACTGGTGTATGCACCGTGCGTTCCGGGCGCCAAATCCGTAAAGATGGTGGACAGGTTGACGAGGCCGGCACGGCCCACGTCGCCGGGTATTCCTACAAAACGCCCTGATAAATCAGGAGTTATGGGGTTTTGAAGGGCCAAGAGAGCGCTATAAAGAATATCGACATCTCTCTCACGCTGAGAATCCCCGGCGGACGGTGCCGGTCGCGACGCCGCGAGTCTGGCTGTGGGGATGGGAGTGACCGGAGTCACCCACGAAGGTAGCTTCGCGCGCTGGCGTTCAGCACGCTGTGGAGGTGACGGTATCCATGCCGGCAGCGGGTGATGTAGGTCAATTATATCAACGAGTTACAGGCGCGTTCAGTAGCCTGCGCCCCGCTTAACGCGCAGGAAGCCCCCCCGCCGGGAGGGGGTCTGGGGGAGGGCGCCTGGCGTGAGCAGCGCGCCAGCTCCGACCGCCCCCACCCCAACCCTCCCCCGAAGGGGGAGGGTGTCGAGGTGCTGCCCTTCAGGTGCCTGCCGTACGGCCTCGGCGGCCGGCGCAACGCGACGCACCGAGTTCTTCCTGCATTCCGGCCTTCCTCAGCGGAGCCAACGTCAGTCGCGGATCGTCCCGGAAAGGTCGCAGAAGGCGCGGATCTGCTCGGAACTCGGTGGCCAGTAGCCGCTGAAAACCTGCTCGAACGCGCTGAGGGCGAGGTGGACCTCTTGCATGCGGTCGTAGAAGCGTGCGGCAGGGCTGTTCTCGCCATGCTTGTCAGCGTCCTGCTTGTATCCAGACAGGTCCCAGCCAATGACCTCGTCGATGTTCCTGACCTCGTCGGTACCCTGTTTTCCGTTTCCTGAAGCCCGCCTGAGGATCTCAGGCGCGACTCCAGCGATCGCCCCCAGGGCGACGAGGGTGGGCTCCGGGATGTCGACTTCCTGGCGTGGCTCCTCGGTACGGACCCGGTGGCCGAGGCGGCCGAAGAGGTGGTCGATCCAGTCCGGCGGGCGGTCGTCGCCGCGGCTGCGCATGGCGAAGTAGCGCAGGCGGTTCTCGAACCGCTTCACCCCGCGCGGCGTCGGGCTGGCGGCGAAGATCGCCTGGTTGAAGATGCGCAGGGCCTCGCGGAAGTCGGCGGAGTCCTCCACCACCGCCTCGCGCACGGTGAGCACCCGGCCGGCGGTCCACCAGCCCACCAGGAGCAGGGCGAGCAGCGGCGGCAGGTACGGCAGCAGGGGCAGGAGGGGATGGGCCGTCACGTCACCGGGGGCGACCTGGGGCAGGTCCGCGCCGGGCTCCGTCACGCCGGGGACGTGGGCCAGCGCCGCCAGCGCCGACTCCGTGGCCGGCTCGCCCGCCTCGCTGGCCTCCGCCGCGGTAGCCGGCGCCTGGGCAGACGGTGCCCCGGTGAGGATCGCGGTCCCCTGGGGCGCGATCACGCGCACCCCCGCGGACAGCGCCACGCAGGCCACCACGGCGAAGGCGGTCAACCCCTTGGCGACGTCGTCGGCGTCGCCCAGCCAGCGCCGCATCCGTCCCGGCCACGGCGACAGGGGGGCCGCGGCGCCGGGCCGCGCGGCGGCCGGAGGCGGCCCCTCTTTTTGTGCCGGCGGCAGATCGAGCAGGGCCGCGCTCGTCTCGGCTGTGGCGGTGGGAATGGGCACGGTGATGTTGATCAGCTTCTCCAGGTAGGAGCGGGCAAAGGTGGCGAGGGCCACGGCGTCCGGCTCCAGGGCGCGCGCCGCCCCGGTCTGGCCTCCATCGGGCAGGACGAGGATCGAGTCTTTGAAGCCGTGGGCCACGCTCGAGGTCACCTTCGCCGTGTCGATCCCCAGGAAGATGAAGCATGGCCCGGCCGTCGCCAGGTAGTTCACCGCCTCCAGGATGTCGAGGACGTTGTCCGGCTGACACCGATCGAGGTCGTCGATCATGATCACCATGCCGGCGGTACGGCGGGTGCGCAGGGCGTGGCAGACGTCCTCGAACTCACGATCGAACTTGTGGCGGAAGCCGAGCTGGTCGCGGAAGTCGGAGATCCGCGAGCGATCGCGGAGCGACGCCATGAGCTGCGCCGGGTTGAGGGTGATCACCCGCAGCTTGAGCAGGGCGAGGGCGACGGCGTAGAGGGTGGCTCCGGCCGAGCCGACGGCCGCCGCCTTCCCGGAGAGGGTGTCGGTGAGCCACTCGCCGATCGCGGTCGTGGTGATGGCGTCGGCGAGTTGGCGGGCGTCCTCCGCCTCTACCAGCAGCGTCAGGGCGATACCGGCGACGGCGAGCAGGAAGGCGACCGCCAGGGCGCTCTGCAGGTCGCTGAGCACCCGCCGCCACAGGAGGCGCCGGCGGAAGGTGAGGCCGGACCAACGCCACCACGACGGGATCGCCTGGGAGCGGATCGCCTCCAGCAGGGCGGCGAGGAGGTGCTCCTCCTTCTGGTGGTGCCAGGCGTTGAACCACACCGGCCGGGTGCCGAAGGTGCGCAGGTCCTGGGCCACCAGGTTCATCAGCGACGACTTGCCGGTCCCCCACGGGCCGGACACGGCAAAGGTGAGGGGTGGGATGGTGTTGCGGTTGCGCACGAACTTCGACAGGGCGCGGGCGATCGTGTGCAGACCGAGGGCGTCCCTGTCCTCCCAGCCGATCGGCGCGTCGGAGGCCGCCTCGTCTGCCACCGAGGCGCGGCGTTGCGGCGTGCGGCGCCCATCCAGCCAGGTGGTCGTGGCGCGGTAGGCGGTGAGGATGAAGGCGGGCAGCGCGAGGAAGACCCACGGTGCAGGCAGGTGACGGTACGGCAGGCGCTGCCAGGTGGCACCACCGTCGAGGGTCTGGAGGATGACCGGTCGTTCACCTTCCTCGTTGCCGTCGTCCCACCCGGAGGCGGCCCAGCCGATCTGGCCGTCGGCCTGGAAGTAGAGGGAGCGGAGGTTGGCCTGGGTGGGCGTCTCGCGTTGGGTCCACTCGTCGCCGGCACTCTCCCGGTCGTCCGGCGCGCCCGTCATGCGCACCAGGATGCCGCCGTCGCCGGCCGCCCAGGCGGTCGCCTCGCCGTTCTCGGCTCGGAAGAGGACGGCGTGGAAGCGGCCTGGCTCCTCCCCCAGTTCCTGTGCCCGAGTCGTGGCCGCTTCGCGGATCGTCGCGACCCGCTCGCCCCGGCTGCCGGGGAGCTCGAAGGGCTGGCCGTCGGCGGTGGTGAAGAGGTAGCCGGCGGCGACCGGTACGGGTACGAAGGTCCTGGCCGGAATCGCCGCGACCTGCCGGCGCACGGCGCCGACATCGACCCAATCGGCGGCAGCGAAGGGCCACTGTTTGGCGTCGCGCCCCATCGCGGCGGCGCGTAACCCTTCCGGGGTGGCCCAGTTCTCGCCGCCACTCTCGGTGCCGAACATTTCGCCGTTGGTGGCGGCCCAGCCGATCCGGCCCGCCGGGTCGAAGCGGAAGGCGCGGACGTTCTCCAGCGGCGCGGTCCCGAGGGTCGTCCAGCTCTTGCCGCCGTCCTCCGTGGTCAGGATGCCCGCCCCGTCCCCGCCGACCCAGCCGCGCTTGCCATCGGCAAGGAACTGGGCGTGCAGGATGCGGGGTGGGCCGGTGGGCCCCTCGACCGCGCGCGGATCAGGTACGGCCTCCTCCTGCTGGGGCGGCGGGGCCGACTCCTGAACGGTGAGGTTCGTCGGCGGGGCCGGCGTGGGCGGCGCGACGGCCTTCTCCGCCGTCTGCTGCACCGGCGCGCCGTAGGTCTGCGGCTCCTTGGTTACACGCTGGGCCTCCCTCTTCTTCAGGATCTCGGGATCGAGAACCGGGGCGTTCGGCGGCGCGACCTTGTTGGGGGTCTTCGCCTGAGGTGCGTCGGCTGCGTGGGCCGACGGGATCAGGCTGACCTTGAACGGCGTGGCGGCGGGGAGAGCCCCGTTGTCGGCGGAGGCCGCCCCGGATCCCGGCAGGTACGGCGAGTTGATCCAGCCGGTCACCGCCGGCCGGACGGTGAGGCTGCCATGGGCGCCGATCGGCACCACGGGCATCCGGGCCAGGGCCGGGTGGGGGAGAGGGTGTAGGAGCCAGTCGCCCAGGGAGACGGATGGTGCGAACGGGTCAGGGCGGATCGACCGGTCGAGAAACAGGCCGTACACGCACGCGGCCGCCAGGGCGGCGGTCGCGATCAGCCACGGGGCGAGGCGGCGGGTCGCCGCGTGCGCTGGAGGCGGGCCACCGCCGGGCGACGAGCCCGGAGTGGGGTCCCCGCCGCCCTTGGTCGTGGCGGGCTCCGGGAAAACGCTGCGCTCGCTCATGGTCGTGGCACGCGGCGGGGGGGCGCCGAAGGGATGAGGGGTCGTGGCAGGGGGTCGGCGGGCGGCCTAGGCCGAGTCGGGGTGGGTGCGCAGCTCGTTGATGAGGGCCATGATCCGGTTGACGGTGAACTGCTCGAAGTCCAGCGCCGAGCCGCTCGCCTCCCAGAGCAGGCGGCTGGCCGCGAGGTAGTCGTCACAGGCCAGCGGCGCGCCAACGTGGAACACCACTCGGGCCTGGACCGGCACCTCGGCGGCCATCGGTCCGGCGGTGGCCGGCAGGGTATTGCCCTCCATGGAGATCGGGTAGGCGAAGTCGAACGCCTTCAGGTAGGAGGTGGTCTCCTTGACCGGGAGGTTCTCCTCCCCCTCCTTCCAGCGCCCGCCCAGGGGGAAGAGGACGAAGATGTGGCCCCGGCGCTTGAGCTGCGCCATCTTGCGAAACGCGGCGCGGTTGATAGCCGCCGCCTCCTTCTCCTTGGCGATCCGCGCCACGCGTTGCTTCACATCCTCGTCCGGATGCTCGGTGGGCAGCTCGCGCCGCGGCACGATGACCAGGCGGGAGAAGATCTCGGTGTACATCTTCACCAGCTCCGACTCCTCGTTGAGCTTGCGCCCGGCGATATAGATGAGCCGGTCGAGAATCGCCTGGTAGCGCGGTGCCTCGCGGCGTAGCAGGGCGTAGAACGCCGGTACGTCGAAGTTCCCCGCATGCTCCACGAGGAAAAGGATGCGCCGGCCGGCGTCGAGCTGCGCCAGACAGAGGTCGAGGTGCTCCAGTCCGAGGACCCGGGAGCCCGGCAGGAGGAGCCGGTCGAGGAGGTCGAGGATGGCCGGCCGGTTTGCCTGGTTGCCCGGCTGGTAGACGTTGCTCGGGGTGATGTGGCGGTCCCGGCCCGGGGTGTAGTTCTTCAACAGGAGACGGCTGGTCTCGTTGAGGGCGGCGATGAGATGCTCGCGGGAGATCGGCGCGTCGGGCATGGTGCGGGTGCGTCGGCAACAAAAACAAAGGTGAAGCGTGTTCTTTCCGGGAAAAAAAGGGAAGCCGGACCCGGCGTTCCTCAAGGTACAGCTTGCCGCCGACCTGGTACCAGACGACCACAAGGTCGCCTTTCTCCGCCACCTGCGCGCCCTGCCGGACGCAGCCGCCAAGCACGCTTTCCTCGACGCGGTCCTCGCCGGCGACCGGCCGTGGCGGGAGGCGCCAGTGGAGCCCTAGGCGCGCGACGGCCGGCGCCACTTTGTCTCCACGAGGGATGTCGGTCACACTCCCCCGACGATTGGGAGGGTATGAGCGATGGCGACACGCGGCATCACCTGGCAGGGGATCCTCGGACGATTCGTCGCGGCGGTGGTCCTGGTCTTCGCGACCTACAACCCCGAGGGCTACTCGTACTTCCACTGGGGGATCAAGCACCTGCCGCAGGTAGATCCCGTGCGGATCTTCGCCGGGGTCGTGCTGCTGGTCGGGTGGACGGTGTTCATCCGGGCGACCCTCCGCTCCCTGGGGCCGTTCGGCCTGTTCCTCGCCGTCGCCTTCTTCGGCACCCTCCTGTGGCTGGTGGTCGACTGGGGGGTGGTGCCAGCCAACAGCGTGCGCGCGGTCACCTACCTCGTCCTGGTGACCCTGTGCGGCGTCCTCGCGACCGGCATGTCGTGGTCCCACATCCGCCGCCGCCTCAGCGGTCAGGCGGACATGGACGACGTGGACGACGACTGACGTCGCGGCAAGCCCCGTTCGGGGGGCCCGCTAACCGCTGACCCAGCCGGCCTCCGCCAGGGTCTGCCAGAAGAGGCGGCGGACCTCGGAGGCGCCGCGGGCGTTGGGCTCGATTGTCTCGGTGAACCAGGAGGTTGGATCGGCCGCGTCGTGGTACGGGTTGGCCGGGTCGTCGTGGTGGTTGCCGTGGCCGAGGAAGTGGCCGTGGATGTCGGCAAGGCGCACCCGGTCGCCGTCGGTGAGCGCGCGGATCCCGTCGTTGACCTGATGAAAGAGGGACAGCTCGCGGTGGAGCGGGAAACCGGGGTTGATCAGGTCACCGACCGCGTCCGTTGGGTCGTAGATGGTGCCGACGACCACCAGGACGTCCCGGTACCGGTTGCGCACCGAGCCGATGATCGCGCTCACCCGCCGCACCACCGCCTCCGCGTCCTCGCCCAGGAGGGTGCCGCGCATCTGCAGGGTGAGGAGGAGGTCGTTGCCGCCGCCGGTGAGGGTGATCACCGTCCGCCCCCCCTCGTCGTTGGGCAGGCGGGTGATCTGCTTCTCCAGCACCGCCCGGGTGGTGGCGCCGTCCGCGGCCTTGAGATGGAGCTGCGCCTCCGGGTTGTGGGTGAGCAGGTCGCGGCCGTGGAACTCGGGGAAGTCGTCGTCGCGGTTGCGCAGCAGCAGCGAGGCCGCACCCCGGCCGGGACCCCCGGCGTAGTCGTCGATGGAGATGGAGTCGCCGAGGGCGATGTAGCGCACGATGGGGGGGCTGTCGTTCATCCGCGCAAAACGCCCGACACCGGCCGTCTTGTCAAGCCGCGCCGCACTGGTGACGGCAAAAGCTCAGACAGTATGAGTAGTTTATGCGGACGGCTGCCTTTGGTTGGGAGCTTTCCGCTAGGCCGTGTAACCCGCCCGATGGGGTTGGGCGTCTAAAGTGGGCAGATACGGGGCGTGAGGCGATGATCGAGGCGCAAGTGATGTCATTGGATGTGGCGGCCGGGACAGTGGAGCGAGAGGAGCGGTTCCGGGCGCTGGTGGAGAGCCATCGGGAGCGCGCTGTCGGGCTGGCGTGGCGCCTCCTGGGTGGCGACCGGAGCGCGGCGGAGGATGTGGCGCAGGATGCCTTTGTCAGGGCATATCGTGGGCTGCCGCGGTTCCGTGAAGAGTCGCGCCTGGACACCTGGTTCTACCGCATCCTGGTGCGCCAGGCCGAGAGTCACCGCCGCTGGCGGCGGGTGCGGGCGCTCTGGACCGCGGAGAGCGAGTCGGAGCCGTCTGACCCCTCCGCCAGCGACCCCCACGACCCGGTGGTGCAGCGGCGCATCGCCACGGCACTGGACCGCCTGCCGGCCGGACAGCGCCAGGCCTTCGTGCTGGTGCACATGGAGGGGTTCACGGTGGAGGAGAGCGCGGCCTTGCTGGGCAAGGCCACCGGCACGGTGAAGAGCCACCTGCACCGGGCGTTGAAGACGCTGCGCGCCGACCTTGCCGACCTGCGGGAGCTGACCGGAGGGAATCGAACATGAACGAACGACAGCGGATCGATCTCGATGCGGAGGAGCAGGCCTTCGTGGCGCGGCTCGCCGAGCACTACGCGCCGCCTGCCATGACCCCGGCGCGGCGTGCCGCCTTCGACGAACGGCTCGCCGCCCGCCTGGACCGGCGCTCGCCGTGGCGTTTGGCGCTGCCGGCGGTCGCGGTGGCGGCTGCGGTCGCTCTGGTATGGCTGGCGGTGCCGTGGGCGACCAGCCCCACCCAGCCCGAGACGCCCGAGGTGGTGGCTGTGGTGGACAACGGGGAGACGGCCACGGTGTTCGCGGCCTACGACTGGTTCACCTCCGCCACGTCGGTCGAGGCCGGTGATCTGAGTGAAGGTGATTACCTGCCCGACGACTACCTGGCCATTTCCGAGATCTTCTTATGAGAGTGTCGTTTTCAGAGGTCGTCATGCACCACAGGCGACGCAGGGGTTGCGCGCTGCCCTCCATCGCCCAAAGCAATCCCTGTGAGGATCAGCGGAAATAATGATTGGCGTCCGAAATAACACCGTCCGTAGGGCGGGCTTTAGCCCGCCGGACGCCGAACCGCCTTGAAAGTACGTCGTCGGCCGGTTGAAACCGGCCCTACAGATGGGCGCTATGCGCGCCAGAAAGAGCGCTGTGCCTTAACTCCGCTGATTCTCTATGTCCTCTGGGCCTCTGTGGTGAGAGAAAGACTCGGACAACCGATCGCCATGGTACCTACCTCGCGGAGACGTCCGCGGCCGACTCGTGAAACAAAGGAGTAACCCCATGCAACGCAGCAAGCTCCCTTCCCTTCTTATCCTTGCCACGATTGCGGCCCTGCTCATGGTGGTCGCACCGGCAACGGCCGGGCATGGCCCGCATCCAGGCCCGCCGGACAGGTTCGTCGATGGGCCTGACGGTCCGCCTCCGGCCCCTCCGGAGCGATTCTTCGCGGAACACGCCGACGAGCTAGGCATCGACCAGGCGACCCTCGATCAGATTCGTGCCATCGTCGATCAGTCGCGCGCCGAGGGGCATACCCTGTACGACCAGGTGCGACGCGAGCGCCGCACCATGCGCGACCTCCTCGACGAGGAGAGCCCGGATGAGGCCGCGGTGATGGCCCAGGCCGACGTCGTCGGCGACGCGATGACCGCCCTGAAGAAGCACCACCTGGCGACGATGCTCAAGATCCGGGCCCTCCTCACCCCGGAGCAGCGCGCCGCACTAGCGGAGATCCGCCGGGAGATGGGGCCGCGCAGGCACCACGGCGGGCCTTTCGACAAGCGGCCGCGGTAGAGCACAGTCGATCCCGTGGAGCGACTGCGGCCCAGGCTCGAGACCGGTCGACCCCGGCTTCCCCCGGCTCACGTCCGGTGGGGCGCCGGCGTGTGCCTCGCCCTGGTGATGGCGGCGTGCGGGGGAGGGGGCGGCGGCGATGACGACGCGGCCGCCGCCAGGGTGACCGGCACCCTGCAGGTCTCGTCCGTGGGGCAGGCGGCGGAGACGGTGGTCGCCGAATCGGAGCCCAACGACGACCCCCTCGCGGCCAACGCCCTAGGCCCCCTCACTCCGGGCCTCACCTACCGCGTCCTCGGCGCGATCCCGCCGCCGCCGGACCCGGACGCGCGGGACTTCTTCTGGCTCGTGGAGCCCACGGCCCAGACCGTCACCGTCACCCTCACCCACGGGCCCGAGGCCGACCTGGATCTCATCGTCTACGACGTCGACCCCCACGGCCGCATCACCGAGATCGGGGTCAGTCGCAACCCCACCAGCCCGGACCGGGTGGTGTACGACACGCCGGCACCGATCAACGGTGAGTACGTCACGGCGATCGCCGTGGTGTGGTTCTCCGGCGGCGGAGACTACGAGCTGAGGGTCGAGGCGGTGTCCCCCACCGCCACGGCGGCCGCGCCCGCTGCGGGCACCACCCGCCACCTGGTGTCGGTGGCCGGTGACCGCGGTTCGCCCCCCACCGTGGAGGGGATATGGGACGTCTCCGCACTCGCCGCCGTCCCCGGGCAGGTCCTGATCCGACGCCGGCAGGAAGCGGTCGCCGCGTCGTTGGACGGCCCGGAGGCGGACTGGGGATCGCTCACCCCGTGCGGCGGTGTCACCGGTGTCGCGACCCTGCTGTGCGACGACGAGGTGGTCGCGGCCAGCTCCCTATCGGGGGACGAGCGGGCGGCACAGCTCCGCCGCACGGCGGGGCGCGTCCTGCGCCTGCGGGCCGATCCGCGGGTGGCGGAGGCGATCCCGAACTACCTCGTCCAGCCGGCCGCCATCCCCGACGACCCGCGGTACCCGCTGCAATGGCACTATCCCCTGATCGGTCTTCCCGAGGCGTGGCAGACCACCATCGGCAGCCCTGCTGTGGTGGTGGCGGTGGTGGACACCGGGATCACCTCCCACCCGGACCTGGCCGGGAGGGTCGTGGCCGGCTTCGACTTCATCAGGGACCCCACCATCGCGGCGGACGGCGACGGCATCGATTCCGACCCCAGCGACCCGGGCGACGGGCGCGGGTCCCTGCCGAGCTCCTGGCACGGCACCCACGTGGCCGGGACGATCGGGGCGGCGACCGACAACGGCACCGGGGTGGCCGGGGTGGACTGGCGTTGCAAGATCATGCCCCTGCGCGCCCTGGGACGGGGTGGCGGCACCCTCGCGGACGTGCTGGAGGCGATCAAGTTCGCCGCCGGCCTGCCCAACGCCTCGGGCACGGTCCCGGCGCAACGGGCGGACGTCATCAACCTCAGCCTCGCCAGCTTCTACCCCGGCGACACGGCCAGCGGCATCGAGCGGGAGGTGTACGACCAGGCACGCGCCGCGGGGGTGCTGCTGGTGGCGGCGGCGGGCAACGAGGCGTCCCGGCGTCCCGCCTTCCCCGCGGCCGCCGCGGGGGTGGTGTCGGTGACCGCGGTCGATGGCGCGCGCAAGGTCGCCGTCTACGCCAACCGCGGTCCCACCATCGACATTGCGGCGCCGGGCGGCGACTCGTCACAGGACGTCAACGGGGACGGGCAACCCGACGGGGTGCTGAGCACCCTGCGTGACGAGCAGACCGGCGCCTACGCCTACGGCTTCTACGAGGGGACCTCCATGGCCGTGCCCCACGTCGCTGGGGTGGCCGCCCTCGCCCGGGCGGCGAGCCCCGACCTGACCCGCGGCCAGCTCGAGAACCTCCTCCTCGACACGGCCACGGACCTCGGTGCGCCGGGGCGGGACGACCAGTACGGTTACGGCCTGGTGAACGCCGCCGAGGCGGTGCGCCGGGCCGCCGGGGCAGCCACCAGCCCGGCGCTGGCGGTGGCACCGGCGATCCTCAACTTCGGAACCGACGAGAGCCTCCTGGAGGTGGCGATCACCAATACCGGCGTGGGGGAGATCGATGTGGATCCGCCCACGGTGACCACCAACGACGGTCATCCGTGGCTCACCGCGACCCTCACTCCCGGTGCCGTCACGCCGGTGGTGGTGTCCGTCGATCGTGCCGGCCTGGCCGCGGGCCGCTACGCCGGTCGGGTGACCATCACCTCCACGGGCGGTACGGCGGTGGTGGAGGTGAGCATGGACGTGGCGTTCGTCAGCACCCTCCCCGATGTGGGCACGGTGGTGGTGCGGCTGGAGGACGGCACGGACGGCGCAGTGGTCGCGGAGGTCGAGACCGACCGCGACGCCGCCTATGCCTACGCCTTCGCGGACGTGGCCACCGGGCGTTACACGATCGTCGCCGGTACCGATCGCGACGGCGATGGCGAGCTGTGCGAGTCGGCCGACCTGTGCGGTGCCTATCCGGTGCTCAACGAGCCGGCGGTGATCGAGGTGACCGGCTCCTCCGTCGCCAACCTGAATTTCGCCCTCACCTCTCCCGGCACGAGCGCCGTCGGGGGCGCCGCACCGTAGACCGTATGGAGCGGGACGCTCCCGGGTCTGATGGAGGGCGAGGAGCCCTCCACCCACGGGGGGTGAAGCCGTCCGGACATGTGCCGCGCGGCGAAGGGGGCGCGTGGCGTCCACCTCCATATCAGGGCGCGCTCGCCTCGCCGTCACCCGGCGAGGGGCGTCGGCCGGCGGCCGTGTAACCCATTCGCTGGTGCGGCGCGTCCAAAGGGGTAAGAAGGCGGTGGTGGATCGCGTTCGCCGCCGGCATCGCGAGCGCACTACCCCACGATGGCTACACTGTGAGGAAGCCTGGAGGTGACGCCATGGCCACTAGCTCGAAACCGATCGGATCCGGATGGAAGGCGAACGTGGCGGTCCTGTTGATGGCCGCGCTGCTCGTCGTGGGATTTGCCGTGCCCGGCGAGGTGTGGGGTCGCGACCACCATCGGGGTAACCGTCCCCATGTCACACACGGAGTCCACGACCGCCACGAGGTGCGCCATCACCATCCGGGTCGAGACCACGGGGGCGTGCACCACCGGGTGGTGGTTCACCACCGGTACCCACCGATCGGCCACCGGCTATGGCGGGTACCGCGCTGGGAGGCGGCGTTCGTGATCGGCGGGCTCTCGTACTTCTACTTCGAGGGCGCCTTCTACCGGCGGTGGGGCAGCAGCTACGTCACGGTGGCGGCGCCGATCGGGGCGTACGTCTCGGTGCTGCCGCCCGACTGCTCGGTCGTCTATGTCGGGGCCGCTCGCTACTACCACGGCAACGGCGCGTACTACCGGTGGGATCCTGCCCGGGCCGGCTACATGGTCGTGCCGCCGCCGGCGGAGGTCGGCGAAACGGCCGCAGATGGGGGCGTGCCGACGGTGTTCATGTATCCCAAGGCCGGCCAGAGCGCCGCGCTTCAGGAACAGGACCGACAGGAGTGCGGGGCGTGGGCGACCTCCGAGACCGGATACGATCCGGGCCAGGATGCCGGGCCGGCCGGACGGCGCGCCGACTACGTTCGTGCCCTGACCGCCTGTCTCGAAGGTCGCGAGTACACGGTGAAGTAGCGGCCGCGAGAAGCCGCAGTGGCGCGTCACGACGAGCCATTTGGCGGCTACGGTCCGAACGGCGGTGAAGGACTCCACGGGATGGGGGACGCGGGGTGAGGGATGAGGGGATGGTGCCGGCCGTCGGCCGGCGAGGATGAATGATTCGCGTTCCATCCCAGGAGTCTTCGCCGGCCCGAAGGGCCGACCTCTCCCCCCATCCCGCATCCCCCACCCCCCATCCCGCCCCTCTACAGCAGCAGCGCCGCAAGCCCACCGCCGGCGGCCACCACCCAGAGGATGTCCACCTTCAGGCGCAGGGCGGTGAAGGCGGCCACGGAGATGGCGGCCAGGGGCAGGTTCCAGGTCGCGGCGAGGGCGAAGCGCAGGGCGAC
>JASFUG010000038.1:0-14197 GCA_050050395.1 Nitrospirota bacterium | reverse complement strand
GCCGGCCGCAGAGAACCGCCGTGGTCATCGAGCTCCACCGGCTGCACGCCGATCAGGGTCAAGTGCCGCGGGCCACCGCCGAGGAGAGCGGCGGACGCGAGCACCTCCTGAAAGCCGGTCTGGTGCATGCTGATCTTCTTGGCGCCCATGTAGCTCGGCACCTGTTCGCCACGGATCACACGCAGCTCCCCCGGTGCCAAACCGAAGTCCACGGCATCCAAGATCAGCAGGTCGCGGGCCGCCCGCACAAAGGGCAGGAGAAAGAGCCCCTGGGTGCCACCATCCATGAGCCGCACCTGCGGGGGGAAGCGGTAACCCGCATGCAGTGCCTCCGCCGCTCGCACCCCGAAGCCTTCGTCCGCCCACAGGGGGTTGCCGATGCCGAGCACCAGCACGCCGTCGGCGCCAGCGGGCCCCATTAAGGCCGGTCCCCCAGACACACACAGCCGACTCGCCTACGGGCCATAGGAGGCGGGCGTGGAGGTGTCCGTAGATGCGGGCCGGCCCACAGGCCGGCCGACGCAGGCGTGCAGTTGGTACGTCGAGGAGCACGGTCGAGGACACGGCCCGAAGATGCGGGCAGATCCGCGTCCGTCGTGCGGCAACTACGCCACGTCTCGTTCCAGCTCACTCCATGTCGTCCTTGTGCATACGGTAACCGCCGATGATCGTCGAGGTACTGCTCTGTCGGGAGACGATGTCGGCGCGCACCGCCATGTAGATATGGACGATGACAAAACAGACAACCAGCCACATCCCCAGGTTGTGCAGATTGTGGACCCGCTCGCTATCGCCGATCAGCGGCACCACCCAGCCGAACGCCTTGTCGGCCCACGAGCCGCGCCCCAGCCCCTCGGCGTACATGGCGAATCCGGTGCAGATCATGAACAGGTAACCGATCGTCGCGAACAGAAACATGGCGAGCTGGGCCAGGGGATCGTGGACCGGGCTCTTGCGCATGCGCTTTTCGAGGAAGAGGTAGAAGCGGATCTCGTACAGAAGATGCTGCCACCACTCCCGCTGCCAGACAGGCACGATGAAGATCTGCCGGGATGGGTAGTTACCCACCAGGGCCCAATAGATCCGCCCCGCATAGCCGATCGCGAAGACGTAGGCGGCGGTGAAGTGGATGAAGCGAATCCGCCCCATCAGGAAGTGATCGCTCGCCTCCCCACTTACCGTGGGCAGCGGATTCGCGATCAGGTAACCCGTGACCGCCAGGACGCCGATGCAGATGGCCGCCACCCAGTGCCAGAGTCGCACCGGCGCCTCGAATACGTAGATCGGCCGGAGATTGTCAGGATCGTGACGAAACTTCTGTGCCGCTGCGGACGC
Source organism: Nitrospirota bacterium (assembly GCA_050050395.1). Classification (GTDB taxonomy): domain Bacteria; phylum CG2-30-53-67; class CG2-30-53-67; order CG2-30-70-394; family CG2-30-70-394; genus DASWHD01. The sequence goes on along the minus strand of JASFUG010000038.1, from coordinate 12,862 downwards.
CATGGTGACTCCCTTCGGGAGATCGATCAGCGATCGGTCTCATCTCTTGCGAGACGAGGAGTGGCCGCTGACATCTCATGTCCCTCTCTTTGATTCCCGGTCCATGACCTGAAAGCTGATCGCTGATCGCTGATCGCTGACGGCTCCTTTCACCTCACCTTCACCACCGCCAGCTCTCGGCCGTCGGGTGACAGGACGTGCGAGGCGCAGGCGAGGCACGGGTCGAAGCTGTGGATGGTGCGCAGGATCTCCAGGGGCTGGTCGGCCACCGCCACGGGTGTGCCGAGGAGAGCCGCCTCGTAGGCACCGACGTTGCCGGCTGGGTCGCGCGGACCGGCGTTCCAGGTGGTCGGGACCACGGCCTGGTAGTTGGCGATACGGCCGTCCTCGATGTGGATCCAGTGGGCGAGGGCGCCACGCGGCGCTTCGCACGTTCCGACCCCCTTGCACTTGGCCGGCCAGGTCTCTGGCTCCCACTTCTCCATGTTCGCGGTGGCCACGTCCCCCGCGCGGATGTTCGCGATCAGCTTGTCGAAGAAGTGGCGCATCTTGTGGGCGGCGAACGAGCACTCCAGCCCGCGGGCCGCGGTTCGACCGAGGGTCGAGAACAGGGCGGTGAGCGGTACGTCCAGCTCCCGCAACAGTCCGTCCACCTGCGCCTTCACCTCCTCATTCCCGCGGGCATAGGCGACGACGTAGCGTGCCAGCGGTCCCACCTCCATGGCGTGCCCGCGCCAGCGCGGCGACTTGAGCCAGGAGTACTTGGCGCCCTCGTCCAGGGCCTCGATGGCGGTCTTGGTGCCCTTGGTGTTCGGGCCCAGCTCGAAGCTGGGCTCCGTGATGCCATCCCACGGGTGGAGCCCGGCGGCCGCATCCGGATAGCGGTACCACGAGTGGGCGGTGAACTCCTGGACCTGCTCCGGGTCGCGCGGGTCGACCTCGTGGACCGTGGAGAGGTCGCCATCCACGATCGCCCCGGACGGCAGGTGGAGGTTCTGCCACGACCCGTCGTTGGCGTTTTCCGGAAAGTCACCGTAGGCGAGGAGGTTCTTCGACGAGAGACCACCGCCGTAGAGCCACCCCTTGTAGAACGAGGCGATCGCCTTGAGGTCGGGGATGTAGACGTTGTCCACGAAGGCGATCGCCTGGTCGATGACCGACGAGACCAGGTTGAGCCGCTCCATGTTGACCGCCCCCACGGCACCCGCCTCATCGACGTTGATCGGGCATGGGACGCCGCCGACCAGCCAGTTGGGGTGCGGGTTGCGACCACCGAATACCGTGTGGACCTTGACGATCTCCCGCTGGAAGTCGAGGGCCTCCAGATAGTGGGCAACGGCCATCAGGTTGGCCGCCGGCGGCAGCTTGTAGGCGGGGTTACCCCAGTAGGCATTCTGGAACGGACCGAGCTGGCCCGACTCGACGAACCGCTTCACCCGCTCCTGCACGTCACGGAAGTAGCCCGGCGACGACTTGGGCCACGACGAGATCGACTGGGCGAGCTCGGAGGTCGCCTTCGGATCGGCCGACAGGGCGCTCACCACGTCGACCCAGTCGAGGGCATGGAGGTGGTAGAAGTGCACCAGGTGGTCCTGGGTGTACTGGGCCAACAGCATCAGGTTGCGGATCGAGTTGGCGTTGTCCGGGATCTCGATCCCGAGGGCGTCCTCGACGGTTCTGACCGACGTGATGGCGTGGACGCCGGTGCACACCCCGCAGATGCGCTGGGTGAAGGCCCAGGCGTCGCGTGGGTCGCGGTCCTTGAGGATCAGCTCGATACCGCGCCACATGTTGCCGGTGGAGACGGCGTTGGCGATCACGTTGTCGTCGTCGAGGTTGACCTCGATGCGCAGGTGGCCCTCGATGCGGCAGATCGGGTCGACCACCACCCGGCGGCCGGCGTCGTCGAGGGTGAAGCCGTTGGGGGTGACGGTCTTAGCCATTGTCCGCCTCCTTCTGCCCGCGGCCGATGCGCGTCGCCGCCGTCACCGCCGCGTGGACCGCGACCGCGCCGCCCACCACCGTGGCGAGCCCCTTGCCGATCTTGTCCGCCGTGGCCTCGACACCACCGGCCACGTCCAGCTCGGTCACCGGCGCGTAGAACGATCCCTTGTCCCAGAAGTCGTCCTCGGCGCAGCCCAGGCAGCCGTGACCCGAGCCCACCGGCCAGGAGACGCCCCCGTTCCAGCCGACGGTGGAGCAGGCGTTGTAGGTGGTCGGCCCCTTGCAGCCCACCTTGTACAGGCAATACCCCTTGCGCGCTCCCTCATCGTCGAACCGCTCGACGTACTGGCCGGCGTCGTAGTGGGGCCGGCGGTAACATTTGTCGTGGAGTCGCTGGCCGTAAAACATCAACGGTCGGCCCTGGCGATCGAGCTCCGGCAGGCGGCCGAAGGTCACCATGTAGCTGATCACCCCCGTCATGACCTCTGCGATCGGCGGACAGCCCGGCACCTTCACGATGGGCCTGTCGTGGATCACCTTGTGGATCGGCACCGCCCGCGTCGGGTTGGGCCGCGCCGCCTGGATGCACCCCCACGACGCGCACGAGCCCCAGGCGATGATCGCCTGGCAATGGGCGGCCATGCGGCGCAGCTTCTCGATATAGGGACGGCCGCTCTGGATGCAGTACATCCCGTCCTCGTTGAGCGGCGGGTTGCCCTCGCACGCGAGGATGTAGTTGCCGTCGTACTTGGCGATGGTCTGCTCCAGGATCTCCTCTGCCTGGTGACCGGCGGCCGCCATGATGGTGTCGTCGTAGTCCAGGGAGATCATGGAGAGCACCGCGTCCTTGGCCAGCGGGTGGCCGGAGCGGATGAATGACTCGGTACAGCAGGTACACTCGAGGCCGTGCAGCCAGATCACCGGCGTGCGCGGCTGCGTCTCCAGAGCATGGGCGATCTTCACGGCGAAGGTGGGATCCAGCCCCAGGGTCGCCGCCGTCAGGCTGCAGAACTTGAGAAAGCTCCGCCGCGTGATTCCCTGCCGGCGCATTACCTCGTAAAAGGTCTCGGTGGTTGCCATACACACCTCCTTAAGGCCGCGGCGTGAGCAATGCCGGAGAGGCTTCGACGCAGATCGACTTGCCTGGCGCCGCCGCATTTCCTAACAAAATAACACAGGTTTTACCCGCCAGTCACTCATCAAGGCTCGCCGCGCGAGCGTCGAATGGGATCCCATGCCTGCACCACGGTCTGTCTGGCTGACATCCCTCTTCATCGTGGTCGCCTGTTCGGGCGGTACGCCGCGGGTGCCGCCACTGGCGCCGGGTGCCACGATCCTGGCCTTCGGCGACAGCCTCACCTTCGGTACCGGCGCCGAGCCGGGCGAGGCCTACCCCGCGGTCCTCGCGGCGCTCACCGGGTGCGCCGTGATCAATGCCGGCGTCCCGGGTGATGTGACCGCCAGCGGGGTGGAGCGGCTACCCGCCCTGCTCGACGAGCACCGGCCGGACCTGGTGATCCTGCTCCACGGCGGCAACGACATCCTGCAGCGCCGCAGCGCGACGGCGATGGCGGAGAATCTCCGGACCATGGCCGAGATGGCCCGACGCCGCGGTGCCGCCGTGGTGCTGGTCGGCGTGCCCCAGTTCGGCCTGTTCTTCCGACCGCCGGACCTCTATGCCGACCTGGCCAAGGAGCTGGCGCTACCGTACGACGGCGAGAGCCTCGCCGAGCTCGAGCGGAACCCCGCCCTGAAGTCCGATCCCATCCACCTCAACGCCGCCGGCTACCGGCTGCTCGCCGAGCGGATCCACGCCCTGCTCCACGCCGCTGGCGCGGTATAGCCGACTGCACGCCGCCGCATTCCACGCGATCGGAATCGGGCACCGCGGCTACGGTCTCTCGTCCGACATGGGGGGTATTCTCCCCTCCCCTACAACGACACCCAGGAGCCCGATGGAGATCCTGATCATTGGCGGCGATGCCGCCGGCATGAGCGCCGCCAGCCAGGTCCGCCGTCGCCACCGCGACTGGACGATCACCGTCCTGGAGCGCGGCGCCTTCACGTCCTATGCCGCGTGCGGCATCCCCTACTACCTCGCCGGCGACGTCCCGAGCGCGGACGACCTGGTGGTGGTGACGCCCGAGAGCTTCCGGGCAAAGCGCAACATCGACGTGCGCATGGGCTGGGAGGCCCTCTCTCTCGAACTCCCGGACCGTCGGGTCGTGGCGCGACGGCCCGATCGCACGGTCGAGAGGCTGGCCTTCGATCGCCTGCTCCTCGCCACCGGGGCATCGCCGGTAGTGCCGCCGTGGGAGGGCACCGACCTGTCCGGCGTGGTGCTGATGCGCAACCTGAGCGACGCAGCGATGATCTCCGAGCAGCTCGCGAAGGGCGCGCGGCGGGCCGTGGTGATCGGTGCCGGCTATGTCGGGCTGGAGGCGGTCGAGGCCTTCCGGCGCCGCGGACTGGAGATCACGGTGCTCGAGAAGCAGGCGACCACCATGGGTGGCATCGCACCGGAGATCTCCAGCCAGGTGGAGGAGGAGCTTGCCTCCCACGGCGTCGACCTGCGCCTCGCCACCACGGTGACCGGGTTGCTCGGAGACGGCAGTCGTGTGCGCGCGGTGGCCACAGATGGTGGAGAGTTCCCGTGCGACCTCTGCCTGATCTCCCTCGGGGTGCGACCCAACAGCCAGCTCGCCGAGGCGGCCGGTATCCGTCTCGGGGTGCGTGGCGCCATCGCGGTGGACGACCGCCAGCGCACCGGTGCGCCGGAGGTCTTTGCCGCCGGCGACTGTGCGGAGGCGCTCCACCGCGTGACGGGCCGGCCGGTCTATATACCCCTGGCCCTCACCGCCAACCGCCAGGGACGGGTGGCGGGCGCCAACCTCGCCGGCGATGACGAGCGCTTCCCGGGCATCGTCGGCAGCGCCGTGACCCGGGTCTTCGACCTCACCATCGCGCGCACCGGTCTCACCCCGGAGCAGGCGGAGGAGGCGGGATTCGCCCGGCAGCGGGTGGTGGCCACCTCACCCTCCCGCGCCCACTACTTCCCGGGTCATGTCCCCCTGTACGTCGAGCTGATCTTCGACGGCCCGAGCCGCCGAATCCTCGGCGGCCAGCTCGCCGGCCGCGATCCGTCCGTGGCCAAACGGTGCGACGTGGTGGCGGTGGCGGTCACCGCCGGCCTCACCATCGACGAGGTTGCGGGCCTCGACCTCACCTACGCCCCACCCTTCGCTCCCGTCTGGGACCCGGTCCTCCAGGCCGCCAACCGCGCGCTGTTCACCCGCGACAGCTGATCGGGCCACCCGGCGGCGCGTCAAGACGAATACCGCCGCTCGGGACCTCCCTACGCCGGCTCCCAGGTCTGGAGGGTGTGCATGTAGTTCGCACGTCCCAGGCGGTGGGGAGAGGGGCAGTGGTCGAGGTTCATGGAGCCACGGGCCTGCGCCAGGGAGTCGTACTCGTGCTCCTCCAGCCACCGTGCCATCTCGTCCCGCACGTGGCCGACGGCCTCGGCGCCGCGCAGCAGGAGGAGGGAGAGGACCTGCACCGCGTCCGCACCACACATCACCGCCTTGATCGCGTCGACACCGGTGTGGACCCCGCCGGTGACGGCAAACGAGGTCTCCACCCGGGCGGAGAGGATCGCCAGCCAGCGCAGGCGCAACAGCAGCTCCGCCGGGTTCGACAGGTGGAGGCGTGGCACGATCTCCAGCTCCTCCACATCGATGTCCGGCTCGAAGTAGCGGTTGAACAGGACCAGACCGTCCGCCCCGGCCGCCACCAGGCGTCGCGCAAAGTGGGCCGGCGAGCTATAGAAGGGGGAGAGCTTGACCGCCACCGGCAGGTCGACCAGGTCCTTAATCGCCGCCACCACTGCCACCGCCTGGTCCTCGATCACCGTGGCGCTGCGCTCGGCATCCAAGGGCACGTCGTAGAGGTTGAGCTCCAGGGCGTCGGCCCCGGCCTCCGCCATCTGCCGGCCGTAGTCGAGCCATCCCCCGGCTGAGGTGCCGTTGAGGGAGGCGATCACCGGCACGTCTACCACCTCCTTCACCATGCGCAGGTGCTCCAGATACTCCTGCGGTCCGAGGACGAACTCCTCGGGATTCGGGAGGTAGGTGAGGGCCTCCGCGAAGCTGTCGGTGTGCCCATCCAAGGCGCGGTGCGTGGCCAGCCCCTCGCTGGCGATCTGCTCCTCGAACAGGGAGCGCAGGACGATTGCCGCCGCGCCGGCATCTTCCATCCGCCGCGCGCCATCGAGGCCGTCGGCGACCGGTCCGGCGCCGCCCATCAAGGGATGAGGCAGGTTGAATCCGAGATAGGTGGTGGACAGGTCCATGGCTTTTCGAAAGGGGCTAGGGGTTAGGAGCTAGGGGGCGGTTGGCCGCTACGCGGCCAGCAGTTGCTATCTCTGTGTTCTCTGTGCCTCTGTGGTGAAAAACCGGCTGATCGATCGCCGGCCTCGGCGCGCCGCGATCACGCTTCGTCCGCCGGCGCTTTCGGCGCGGCGGGCTTCTCCTGCCGCTCCGCGGCGCTGGGCACCTGCAGCTTGGCGATGTGGTCGTAGACCGCGATGCGCCGCTCCGCGGCGTGCTGGGCCTGCACCGCGAGGCGGTGGAAGCGCTCGGGGTCGATCCGCTCGACCATGCGGAAGCGGGTCTCGTTACGCATGTACTCCGCCACCGGGATCTTGCCGGCAGGGGCGTCGAGGACCAACGGCGGCTCGCCGGCCGCCAGGCGGCGTGGGTCGTAGCGGTACAGGGGCCAGATGCCGCTCTTCACCGCCCGCTCCTGCTGGTCGCAGCCGAAGGCCATGTCGTAGCCGTGGGCGATGCAGTGGCTGTAGGCGATGATCAGGGAGGGACCGGGGTAGGCCTCCGCCTCGACGAACGCCTTCACCGTGTGGTTGTCCTTGGCACCGAAGGCGACCGAGGCGACGTACACGTGGCCGTAGCTCATGGCCATCAACCCCAGGTCCTTCTTGGCGGTCGCCTTGCCGGCGGCGGCGAACTTGGCGGCCGCCCCGAGGGGCGTGGCCTTCGACGCCTGGCCGCCGGTGTTGGAGTAGACCTCGGTGTCGAGGACCAGGACGTTGACGTCGCGGCGCATGGAGAGGACGTGGTCCAGGCCGCCGTAGCCGATGTCGTAGGCCCAGCCGTCACCCCCCATCAGCCACACCGACTTCTGGACCAGGTAGTCCGCCAGGGTATCGAGACGCCGTGCCTCCGGGCGATCGATCCCCGCCAGCTTGCGCCGCACGGCGTCCACCCGCTCCCGCTGCGCCCGGATCCCCGCCTCGCTCCCCTGGTCGGCACCCATCAGCTCGTCCACCAAGGTCGCGCCGATGTCGTTCGCCAGGCCGTGAAGGAGCTGTAGCGCGTGCTCGCGGTGGGAATCGATGGCGACCCGGAAACCGAAGCCGAACTCGGCATTGTCCTCGAACAGCGAGTTGGACCAGGCGGGCCCCCGCCCGTCGAGATCGGTGGTGAACGGGGTGGTGGGGAGATTGCCGCCGTAGATCGACGAGCAGCCGGTGGCATTCGCGATCAGCGCCCGGTCACCAAACAGCTGGGTGAGGAGCTTCACGTACGGCGTCTCGCCGCAGCCGGCACACGCCCCGGAGTACTCGAACAGGGGCTGGAACAGCTGCACGTGCTTGACGTCGAACTTCGCGATCGTCGTGCGATCGATCTCCGGCAGCCCGAGGAAGAAATCGTAGCGCCGCCGCTCCTGCTCCAGGGCCGGGAGCTGCGGTGCCATGTTGATCGCCTTGCGCCGGGGCTCGGCCTTGTCCTTGGCCGGGCAGACGTGGACGCACAGGGTGCAGCCCGTGCAGTCGTCCGGGGCGACCTGGATGGTGTATTTCTGGCCGCCGAGCGCCCCCTTGGACTTGTAGTCCATCGCCAGGAAGTCGTCCGGCCCCCCTGCCAGGGCCTCGCCGGGATAGAGCTTGGCACGGATCGCCGCGTGGGGGCAGACCATCGCGCACTTGGCACACTGGATGCAGAGCTCCGGCTCCCAGATCGGAATCTCCAGGGCGATGGAACGCTTCTCCCACTGGCAGGTGGCGGTGGGCCAGGTGCCGTCCACCGGGAAGGCGGAGACCGGCAACAGGTCGCCCTTGCCCGCCAGGATCACGGCGGTGACCTTCTGCACGAAGTCGGGGGCCGCCCCAGCCACGATTGGCGGCCGCGCGCGACTTGCGGTGACCTGGGCCGGCACCTGGACCTCGTGCATGTGCTCCAGGGCGGCGTCCACCGCGGCGAAGTTGCGGCGCACCACCTCATCGCCCTTCTTACCGTAGGTCTTCTGGATCGACTCCTTGATCTTGGCGATCGCCTCGTCCTTGGGGAGCACCCCGGAGAGGGCGAAGAAGCACGCCTGCATGAGGGTGTTGGTGCGGCCGCCGAGACCGAGGTCACGCGCCACCGCGTGGGCGTCGATCACGTACAGGCGGATCTGCTTGTCGAGGATCTCCTCCTGCACCTCGCGCGGGAGCTGGTCCCACACCTCGTCCGCACCGTACGGCGAATTTAGGAGGAAGGTGGCGCCCGGGGCGGCGGACTCCAGGACGTCGTACTTGTCGAGGAACACGAACTGGGAGGACGCCACGAAGCTCGCCCGCCGGATCAGGTAGGCGGAGCGGATCGGCCGCGGGCCGAAGCGCAGGTGGGAGATGGTGATCGCCCCCGACTTCTTCGAGTCGTAGACGAAGTAGCCCTGGACGAAATTGTCCGTCTCCTCGCCGATGATCTTGATGGAGTTCTTGTTGGCGCCCACGGTGCCATCGGCCCCGAGGCCGTAGAACACGGCGCGCACCACGTCGGCGGGTTCGATGTCGAAGGTGTCGTCCACCGCCAGCGAGGTGTGGCTGACGTCGTCGACGATGCCGACGGTGAAGTGGTTCTTCGGCGCCTCACCGGCCAGCTCGTCAAACACCGCCTTGACCATCGCCGGGGTGAACTCCTTGCTGGACAGGCCGTAGCGACCGCCGATGACGCGCGGCTCCTGGGCAAACGGCAGGCGCCCGGCGACCCGCGCCTCGTGCAGCGCGGTGACCACATCCATGTACAGGGGCTCTCCCGGGCTGCCGGGCTCCTTGGTGCGATCGAGGACCGCGATGGAACGCACCGTCTCCGGCAGGGCCGCCAGTAGGTGGCTGGGGGAGAACGGCCGGAACAGGCGCACGGTCACCACTCCGACACGCTCGCCCTGCTCCACGAGGTAGTCCGCGGTCTCGGCCGCGGTCTGCGAGGCCGAGCCCATCAGGACCACGACCCGCTCTGCCTCGGGGTGCCCGTGATAGTCGACCAGCCGGTAGTGACGACCGGTGCGTTCGGCGAACCGCCTCATCACCTCCTGGACGATGACCGGGCATGCGTCGTAGTACGGATTGCACGCCTCGCGCGCCTGGAAGAAGACGTCCGGGTTCTGGGCGGAGCCGCGCAGCACCGGCCGATCCGGGGTGAGCGCGCGTGCCCGGTGGGCGGCGACCAGCTCGTCACCGACCATCGCCCGCAGGTCGTCGTCGGACAGCAACTCGATCTTCGCCACCTCGTGGGAGGTGCGGAAGCCATCGAAGAAGTGCAGAAACGGGACGCGGCACTCGAGGGAGGCGGCCTGGGCGATGCACGCCATGTCGTGGGCCTCCTGTACCGATCCCGCGGCGAGAAGCGCGAAGCCGGTCTGTCGGCACGCCATCACGTCCGAGTGGTCGCCGAAGATCGACAGGGCGTGGGTGGCGAGGGTGCGCGCCGACACATGCATGGAGTACGACGTGAGCTCGCCTGCGATCTTGTACATGTTGGGGATCATCAGCAGCAGCCCCTGGGACGCCGTGAAGGTCGTCGTCAGGGCACCTGCCTGGAGCGCCCCGTGCACCGCACCGGCGGCTCCCCCCTCGGACTGCATCTCGGTGACCGACGGCACCGTTCCCCAGACATTGCGCCGGCCCTGCACCGACCACTCGTCCGCCAGCTCCCCCATGGTGGACGAGGGAGTGATGGGGTAAATCGCGATCACCTCGCTGAGCCGGTGGGCGACCGAGGCCGCCGCCTCGTTGCCTTCGATCGTGACCATGTCGCTTCGCACCATACCTAGCCCTCGCTGCGTATCGTCGTCAGTCGCCACCCTTCGTTCGCGCCCTGCGCACTCTCGCTCGACCGCGCTGCCGATGGCCGGGGTTCCGGATCGGGACCCGAGAACATCGCACGATCGGGCACCAGCGGCCAGGCGCACCACGTGCGGCAAATACCACCCCTCGCGTGGTATTTCGTCAAGGAGTTTCTACGTCCGGCGCGTCCTCAGGAGGCGCCACCGGGACGTCCGCGCCCAGCAGGATGGCGATCGGGCGCGTCGCGCGCCGCGCCTCCAGCGCGATCTTCGCCACCATGGTCAGCGGTACCGACAGCAACATGCCCACCGGTCCCAACACCCAGCCCCAGAAGATCAGGGAGAGGAACACCACCAGGGTGGAGAGCCCGACCCCGCGCCCCATGAAGCGCGGCTCCACCACGTTGCCGACCACGACGTTGACCACCGTGTACCCGAGGGCGACGAGGAGCGCCGAGCTCGTTCCGACCTGGATCAGGGCGAGGAGCACCGCCGGCACCGCGGCGATGAACGAGCCGATGTTCGGCACGTAATTGAACAGGAAGGCGAGCAATCCCCACAGGAGGGCGTAATCCACCCCCAGCACCGCCAACCACACGGCGATGGCAATCCCGGTGCCGAGGCTGATCACGGTCTTGATGCCGAGGTAGCGCTTGACCCCGGCAGTGATGGCGTCGAACCGCGGCAGCGTGGTGTCGGGATCGCGCACGATCCGGCGCAGCTTATCCGGCAGGGTCGACGCCTCGAACAGCATGAAGATCACGGTGAGCAGGATCAGGAAGGCGTTGCCCACCACCCCACCGAGGCCGGTCAACAGGTATGCCACGAGCTCCATCGCCTTCCCCGGGTCGAGGTAGCCGGCGGCCACCGGATCGGGCAACACCAGCCCCCTCGCCGCTAGCCACTCGCGCAGCGTGGAAACCTGCTCGTGGAGCCGTGCCTGGTAGCCCGGCACCGCGGCCGGAAAGTCGCTCAACGAGGTACCGATCACGGCGCCGACCAGTAGCCCGGCGAGCATCACCCCGATGATCACGGCGCCGACGGCGAGGACCGCGGGCACCCCCTTGCGCTGGAGCCAGAACATCGGCGGGGCGCAGGTCACCGTGATGAATACCGCGAGCAGGAAGGGCACGACGATCGGTGCGGCGGCACGCATGCCGGCGATGATGACGATCACGCTCGCAACACCGAGCAACAGGTTGGGACCGCGCACGGATGCGCCGTCGTCGCCCATCTCCGGCCCGTGAGGTTGACCTACCGGGTTCGCCATGATTCGTCGATCGGGGGCTCGGCCAGGGTCATCACCGACACTCCCTTTGGTAGGCGTGCGCTCCAGCGTTACTCTCCCTTGTGACGACGAGGACGCTAGCCTAAAGCAACGGCTGGTGAACAGACGAGGCGCCGCATGGCAGGCGATGATCCCGGGCAGGTGTTGGCCGTCATGGTGGCGGACTACATGGAGCAGGGGTTGCTGGAAAACATCGTTCTCATGTTCCAACACGACCCCAAGCTCTACCCGATGGTCGCCGACCTGTTACAGGACGAGCGGCTGCGCGTGCGGATGGGGGCGGTCGCCCTGGTGGAATCCCTTGCCGAGCGCGATCCGGCCGGGGTCGCCTCCATCGCTGCGGCGGTCGCCCCCCTCCTCACCGACGCGAGTGCCACCATCCGCGGAGACGCGGCGTATGCCGTGGGGCTAACCGGCACCACAGCCCATCTCGAGGCGCTGCGCGGCCTGCTCGATGACCCGTTCGCGGACGTGCGGGAGATCGCATCCGATGCGGTGGCGGCGATCTCGCAACGCGTTTAGCCGATAAGCCGGCACAGACCGACATGCCTTAAGGACCCGGCGTCCCGAGGCCCACCCATTCGGAGATCGATCGATGTCTACCCCCCGCACCCTGCGACATTTGACCCTCATCCTGACGGTCGCGCTGGTACCGCTGATTGCGTGCGCTACCGCCCAAACCCAGAGATCTGCCGCCACCGAGGACGACCAGATTACCGCCGTCGAACAGAGCTACGCGCAACGACTCCAGCAGCTTGAGCAGCGGATGAATCAGCGTCTAGACCGGCTGGAGGCACAGATCAAGCAGCTCGCCGCCCAGAGCCGCGGACCGACGCCCGCGGAGGAGCGGGCCGCCGCCCGCCTCCTCGGCGAGGCGAATACATTGCTCGGCGCCGGTGACGTGGACGGCGCCCGCACGAAGCTCACCGAGCTGTCTCAGAAATACAGCAAGACCCGGGCCGCCCGCCAGGGCCGATCCCTCGCCATCGAGGTAGCGGTGATCGGCAAGGCCGCCCCTGCCACCCTGGAGGTGGAGGAGTGGTATCAGGGAGAGGGCGAGGGCGCGGGGTCGCTTGCCGCCGACGGCGCGACCCTCCTGGTCTTCTGGGAGGAGTGGTGCCCCCATTGCCGCCGGGAGGTGCCCAAGCTCGAGGAGGTCTACGACCGGTACAAGGCGCAGGGACTCCACGTGATCGGACTGACCCGGCTCACTCGCAACACCACCGCGGAGAAGGTGCGTACCTTCCTCACCGACCAGCACATCACCTACCCGGTCGCCAAGGAGGACGGCGCGCTCAGCCGCCATTTCAAAGTCCGAGGCATCCCCGCCGCCGCGGTGGTCAAGGGAGGCAAGATCGTCTGGCGGGGACACCCGGCGCGCCTCAGCGAGGAGATGATCCAGGGCTGGCTGTAGGAAGAGCATTACCGGATCACAAGCCTGCCCAATGGACGGCGGCGCTTAGCAGAGAAAAAAGGACGGCCGCGCGGGGCGACCGTCCTGTCTCC
>JASFUG010000037.1:0-14278 GCA_050050395.1 Nitrospirota bacterium | reverse complement strand
CTCCAACGGCTCGTCAGCCACGTGGTCGACCTCGAAATCGATTGCTCGGTGATCCCGATCCTCCACTCCCACCTGGAATACGGACTGCCGGACAGCCCGCGAGTCCGCCCGGTGTACACCCGCGAGCTGTTCGAGCCCCACGGCGATCATATCCTTCACCTCCAGGCGATTCGCAGCCGTGTCCAGGCGATTCGCGACCACTTCGCCGACGCGGAGCGGGTTCTCATCCTCCTCCACGATGACCCGGACCCGGACGGCATCGCCGCAGGTCTGGCGTTGCGCACCCTGCTGGGACGCAAGCCTCAGACCTGCCCCCTCGCATCGTACAAACCGGTCACCCGGCCCGAGAACCTCCAGATGCTCTCCGACCTATCCATCGACATCGTCCCGATGGAGCAGATCGACCTCGCGCGATTCGAGCATATCGCCATGGTGGACGTACAGCCGCCCTACTTCGGCGACCGCCACCCGAAGGTCGATCTGGTCATCGATCACCACCCCGAGCTGCGCGGTTACAGCGCCCAGTTCCGCGAGATCCACGTGAGCTACGGCTCGAGCTCGACGATGATGACCGAGTTTCTGCGTGCCGCCGGTGTGGAGATCAACCAGCGGCTGGCCACCGCCCTGTTCTACGCCGTGAAGACCGATACCCAGTTCTTGCAGGGCACGCACCACGTGGCGGACCTGAGATCGTTCTTCTTCCTCTACGCCCGGGCGAATCGCCGGGCGATCAGCCGCATGGAGCGAGCGCAACTACCTACCGCGGATATCGATCACATCGGCCGGGCGCTGGTGGAACGGCGCGTCGTCGACGGCAAACTGTTCGCCCACCTCGGTCCGGTGCAACGCGACGACGTAATCACCCAATTTGCCGACTTCTGCCTGCGCTTCGAGGGGATCTCATGGGTCTTCGCCTCGGGGGTCCTGGACGGCAACCTGGTGGTGGCGGTGCGGAACATCGGGTATCTCAAGAATGCCGGCGAGATCACCGCAAAGGCCTTTGGAGACAGTGGCAACGCCGGTGGCCGACGGACGATGGCGAAGGCGATCATGCCCATCAAAGGGCTGCGCGAACAGCTCGGAGGCGCGGCAGCCAAGGCCCTACGGGCCTTCATCGAACAACGCATCCTCTCGCAAGACATCGACATCGAGACGTGATCGGGAACCGCGACATGGTGTGGCGATGGTTGATCCCATGCGGGCTTTTCTGGGCGGCCGGTCTCGCCGCCGCCCTGCCCTATCCGCCACCGGCCGGCCTGGAGAGAGCGACACAGTTGCTCTGGGCGGATCAGTACGAAGAGGCCAGTCACCTGCTCGAAGGCGTTACCGATACCCTGCCTCCCGACAGTCGCCCCGCGCGTGACTTTCTCTTGGGTTACGCTCGGCTCCAACAGGGTGAGGCGACAGCGGCTTACCCGCTGCTGCGTCAGAGTATCGAGACCTTTCCGGCCCTCGGCGACACCCTGCGATTGCTTGCGGCACAGGCGGCCCTGAAAAGCGGCCAGCCGGGTGAGGCTGCCGCGCTTCTGCAGGCCGTCCTGGTCGAGCCCAATCCGCGCTTGGTGCCCGCAGCGCTGCGCCACCTGGCTGCGGCCCAGGAGGGGACCGGCGATTTGGAGCAGGCGATCCACACGCTCGGACAGTACGTGGCCGCCGGTGGCGAGGATTTCCTCGCTCAGGCGGTGTACGACCAGGCGCGCCTGCACGCGACCCTGGGGCGCTACGCTACGGCCCAGGGCCTCTACCAGCGGGTATGGGAGGAATTCCCGGGTGACGAGCTGGCAGCCGAGGCGGCGCGCGCCCAGCTCCGCCTGGCTGCCCATGCGGACGTTCCACGTGCCGACGGCGCCGCCCTCTACGCGCGGGCCACCCGCGCCGCCGCCGGATACCACCACGACGAGGTAATACATACGGTTCGGCTGTTGCAACGACGCGCGCCGGACTTCGCGCGGATGGATCGCGTGGCGCTAAAGCTCGGCAAGGCCCAGTTTTACCGTCGGGACTTCGCCCAGGCCGCCGCCACCTTCCATCAAGCCGTGCGGCAACACGTCGACAGCCCCCTGGTACCCGAGCTCCTCGACCGCGAGGCCGAGGCACGCCTGCGCCTCGGGCAACGAACGCGCGCCACCCACCTGGTCGAGACCCTGGTCCAGCGTTTTCCTGACGATCCCGAGACCGGCAAGGCACTGTACATGCTCGGGAAACACCACCACCTGCGGGGTGAGGTGCAGAAGGCACGGCATCGTCTCACGGAGCTCGACCGCCTCCAGCCCCACGGTGCGCGAACGGATGACGCGCTACTGCGTCTCGGCTGGATCGCCTATGCGGACCAGGATTGGGAGACCGCGCATCGCTGGTTCACCACCCTGGTGCAGCGCTTTGGCCATACCACCCACAACCGAGTCGAGGCGCTCTACTGGGCGGGCCGGTGCGCCGAAAACCTCGGCGACTTCACGGGCGCCCAACGCAACTACCACGCCACCCTCGCCCCCAATCGCTGGGACTATTTCGCCCAGGAGGCCGCGCACCGCCTCGCCCTCCTCGGCAATCCCCAGGCCGAGGACAGCTTCCGGCTCATCGCCCAAAGCGAAACCCACCTGGAGCCGCAGCCGAGCCCGTACCTCGACCGAGCCCGGCTGTTGGCAAGTCTCGGCCTGCGTGATCTTGCCCAGCGCGAGATCGCCTACGCGGTGTACGCCGATCGTATCCCAGCCGAGTCGCGCCTCGCCTATCTCTGCCTGCTGAGCGAGCTCGGTGGAAACGACCTGTCCCTCGCCAAGCTCCGCCGCCAGTACGGCAAGGCGCTGATCCGCGGCGATCAGGAGCTGCCCGTCGCCGTCTGGCGTGCGCTCTACCCTCTACCGGAGCGCCCCCTCCTCGAACGCGAGGCCGCCCGCTCCGGAGTGGATCCATACCTCCTGGCCAGCCTCATCAACCAGGAGAGCGGCCACAACCCACGCGCCTACTCGCCGGCCGGTGCCCACGGCCTCATGCAGCTAATCTGGCCCACGGCACGCGGCTTAGCTCGACGGCTGGAGATGCCACTAACCGAGCGCGAGCAACTCTTCGACCCAGCGATCAACCTGCGTCTCGGCACCCAGTACCTCGCCGATCTGCTAGAGCTCTTCGACGGCAACACCGCCGCAGCGCTCGCCGCATATAACGCGGGCGAACACCGGGTCAGCCAGTGGCTGGCGGCCGACCCGGGGCAGGGCACGCCAGAGTTTGTCGCAACCATTCCGTTTCGCGAGACCCGAAAATATGTGGAGCGGGTGCTGAGCCACTACGGCGCCTATCGCGCCATCTACGCCCCGCCCCCCGCCGCGGACGCGACCGCCGACGTCGCTACGGCGCCGCCGGCATCCACGCCACCTGGCTAGCTCGCCGTCCCGGACGCAGCTCCCCGGCCGGCGGCAGCGGCCCAGGAGAGGGGGCGGTCCCACCTGCCCGGATTGCCGGACAGGTGCCTTACGCCCCGGCCACTAGGAACCCCTGCGCAACGGTTTCTGCCAGCCGGGAAAACGCTGTATTTACACTGTTTTTCCACCACACAGGGGGGCTGGGGGAACCGGCACGATAGATGCAGCACGGGTCGTATCTAACCACGACCCGACATGAAGACCTTCGCCCTCCTCCTCTCCCTGTTATTCGCCGTCCCGGCCCTCGGCCAGACGGTAAACACCTCCTCCCTCGAATCTGGGAACTCCACCAACTTCACACGCGCCTATCGTGGAGACGAGGAGGGCGACGGGGCCCTGCGTGCCTTGCGGCGACGCCTCCGGAACGAGCTGCTCGACACCGGCCTGCGGGGTACCTACGCGCGGCTGCGCCACCTTCCGCCCCGAGTAGCACGGGCCCTTGGCATGTCCCCCGAAGATGATTCCTCGACCCATCCCGGCCGTCCCATCGCGTGCCGCGTCCAGGGCGATCCCTTCGACCTCTCCCTCGGTGTCGACGTGAGCCACCGGCACGGCTGGTCGACGAAGCTCGAGGTGGATCTCGACGACCGGCTGATCGCCGTTGAATTCGAAGGCCGGAACCACGTGAACTACGGCCTCTCTTACGATGAGGGGCGGGACGCGGTACAGGCGCTGGTCAGCCTTCACTTCTAGGCGCGGATGAGAATCGCCCGGTTCGCCGATGCTCGAGCGCGGGGAGCTGCCGGCGGATCCTCTGCAACTCGGCAAAGTTGAGGTCGGCGACCGCCACCCCCTCCTCCACCCCTAGACGTGCGACCAAACGACCCCACGGGTCCACGATCATGGTGTGGCCGAAGGTGGGGATGCCGTTCTCCATCGGCCCGATCAGGGCCGGGGCGACGACAAAGGCCTGGTTCTCTGTGGCGCGCGCCCGTAGCAGCACCTGCCAATGGGCACGACCGGTGTACTGGGTAAAGGCCGCCGGCAGAAAGATGATCTCTGCCCCTTGGTCGGCCAGGGCGCGGAACAGCTCGGGAAAACGCAGGTCGTAACAAATCGCCAGGCCCATGCGGCCGACCTCGGTCGCCACCACCACGGCCTCATCTCCCGGCAGAATCCGATCCGATTCGCGCACCACCACGCCCGTGCCTTCGAGGGCGACGTCGAACAGATGGATCTTGCGGTACTTGCCAAGGATCTCTCCGACCGGCGAGAACAGCAGGCTGGTGTTGTAGCAACGCCCCTCGGCGCCGCGTTCCAGGATGGAGCCACCGACCAGAAAGATCTGACACCGCTGCGCGAGCTCGGCGAGGGCATCGCTCAGGGCACCCGGCACGCTTTCCGCATGGTCCCAGTACTGCGAGCCGCGACCACGCCACAGGCAGAGCTCGGGCAGCGCCACGACCCGCGCACCCCGCTCCGCGGCAGTCTGCACTAGACGGGTCACACGGGTCAAATTATCCGCCTGATTCGGGCCCGCCGGCATCTGCACGGCGGCGACTCGCAATGCCGACATACAATCCCTCACAGTGAAAAGAACGGCACATCGCACTATCGTGGGGCGATGTCGGGAGATCAAGCGACGGCGGTCGGCGTGATGTGCGGCTCGTCCCTCGACGGGGTCGATGTCGTCTGGCTACGCGGCGCCGAGCTCTTGCGGTTCGCCAGCCAGCCACTATCCCGACACGTGGCCGACCACCTTCGTCCGGCACTGCTGGGTGTGCCATTGACCGCACCGGAGCTGGCGGCGCTCGACGTGGCCGTGGCCCGCACCTTCGTCGACGCCGTGCGCCGCTCCGGCAGTCGTGAAGCGGCCGACTTCGTGGCATGCCACGGCGTCACGGTCGGCCACAATCCGGCGTCCGGCTACTCCTGGCAACTCGGCGACCTGGCGACCGTAGCGCGCGGCCTGGCCACCACCGCCGTCGGGCACTTCCGCAGCCTCGATGTGGCCGGTGGCGGCCAAGGAGCCCCCCTTGCCCCCCTGTTCCACCGACTCCTGTTCGGCGAGTCGGAGGAGGCTCGCCTGGTCCTCAACCTTGGTGGCATCGCCAACCTCTCCGAGCTACCGGCGGGAGGCGGCCCCCGGGGTTACGACCTGGGCCCGTGCAACCTCTTGCTCGACGCCCTCCACGAACAACTCACCGGTGGACAGGGATTCGATCGCAATGGCCGCATGGCACGACGGGGGCGTGCCCGGGCCGACCTCCTCGCCCCCTTCCTCGACGACCCGTTCCTCCGAGCGCCCCCCCCCAAGTCCACGGGTCGGGAACAGTTCGGGGCCGACTTCGCCGCGACGTTCGCGACCACCTGTACCGCGGCCGGTTGTTCCCCATCCGACACCCTCCGCACCGCGTGCCATTATGTAGCGGCCAATGTCGCTGAGCACGTGCGCCGCATCGCCACGGCGAACCACTGGCAGCGCCTCATCCTGTGTGGGGGCGGCTGCCGCAATCACACCCTGGTGGAGGAGATCGGCGTCGCCGTGGCGCCACTTCCGGTCGAGACCACCGAGCGCCACGGCATCGATCCGGACGCGGTCGAAGCCGTGGGCTTCGCCCTCCTTGGCGACCAATGTCTGCGCGGGGTGGGGCAGGAGGTCGGCCCCATCACCGGCGGCACCGGCCATCCGATCCTTGGGCAGATCCAGCCCGGGCCGGGTTACCCGGCCCTCCTTCGCCGCCTGGCGGCATCCGCAGCCGGCCATTAGGGTTTCCCATCGGCGCCGCCTCTGCTATCCATGCCGCCCCGCCGCCGGCAGCCCCACCCCATGTTTCACGCCCTGACTCTCACCCTCGCTGCGCTATTCGCGATGCCCGCAGCGCACGGCGAGGATCTAATCCTGCCGGTACAGGAGCACCGTCTCGCCAATGGCCTACGAGTGGTCACCCTGGAGGACCACAGCGCGCCGGTGGCCATCCTCCAGGTCTGGTATCACGTGGGCTCCAAGAACGAGGTGCCAGGCAAGACCGGCCTCGCCCACCTCCTGGAGCACATGATGTTCAAGGGCACCGCCACCCTCGGGCCGGGCGAGTTCAGCCGCCGGGTCGCCAGCGGCGGTGGCGACGACAACGCCTTCACCAGCCGCGACTACACGGCCTATTTCGAGAAGTTCGCCGCCGACCGCCTGTCGCTCGGCCTGCGCCTGGAGGCGGACCGGATGCGCGGCCTGCGGCTCGACCCCGTCGAGTTCGACCGGGAGCGAGCGGTGGTGAAGGAGGAGCGGCGCATGCGCACCGAAGACGATCCCCAGGCGGCCCTGGTGGAGCAGGTCCACGCGGCGGCGTTCGTGGCGCACCCCTACCGCGGGCCAGTAATCGGATGGATGGCGGACCTCGACCGGGTCACGGTGGCCGATCTGAAGGCGTTCTACGACTATTACTACCAGCCAGGCAACGCCGTCCTGGTCCTGGTCGGAGACTTCGACACCAGCGCAGTCCTGGAAGAAGTCGAGGCGACGTTCGGCCGTATACCGGCAGGGCCGCCGCCGGCCGAACCGGACTTTTCCGAGCCACGCCAGCGAGGCGAGCGGCGCATCGTGCTTCGGCGTGAGGCACAGCTCCCATTTATCTACGTCGCCTACCACACCCCGACCCTCGACCACCGGGACGGCCACGCCCTGGAGGTCCTCGCCCAGCTTCTCTCCGGTGGCAAGAGTGCGCGGCTCTACCAGTCTCTGGTCCAGGAACGGCAGGTGGCACTCTACACCGGGGCGAGCTACGACTCGGATGCGGAGGATCCGGCCCTGTTCACCGTGTACGGCGCAATCCAACCCGGCCACACAACCGACGAGTGGCAGGGGCTTGTCGCCACGGAGCTGCAGCGTCTCGCAACGGAGCCAGTCCCGGAGCGGGAGCTAACCAAGGCGAAGAACCAAATCGAGGCACAATTCGTCTTCGCGCAAGACTCGATCTTCTACCTGGCGATGACCCTGGGTCGCCTCTATACCACGGGCAGGGGGATCGACGACCTCAACACCTACCTGGCCCGCATCCGCGCCGTCACCGCCGCGGACGTGCAGCGGGTGGCGCGGACCTATTTCCAACCCGACCAGCACACCGTCGGCATCCTCATCCCCGAGCGGGCGACCACGGGAGACGGCGGTGCGTAGGGCCCTCCACAGCCTGCCCCTGCTGGTCGCCCTCACCGCGTGTGCCGGTCGTGCCCCGATCGCCCCACTGCCGACAGCGACCCCGCAGCCGCCGCCGGTCGCGGACCGCCAGGTCCTGACCGATGGCGCCATCCTTCTCACTCTGCCCCGCCCACATCTCCCGATGGTCTCGGTGGTCATCGAGGTCACCGCTGGCTCGGCCTATGACCCGCCGGAGCTCCCGGGGTTGGCGGGCCTCACGGCCGCCCTCCTCGACGAAGGCACCGCCACCCGCAGCTCTACGGAGATCGCCGAGGCCCTGGAGTTCATTGGCGCCTCCCTGTCGGTCGACTGTGACCAGGACAGTGTGACCCTCTCCCTGCAGGTGCTCGCGCGCGAGCTCCCCACTGGCCTCGATCTCCTCTCGGACATCCTTCTTCACCCTGCGTTTCGACCCGGCGATGTGGAACGGATCCGCGCCCAGACCCACGCCGCCCTGCTGGCCGAGGAGGAGGAGCCCGACCAAGTCGCGGCCAAGGCATTCCGCCGGGCCGCCTACGGCGAACACCCCTATGCACACCCGGTGAACGGCGATCTCGATTCCCTGGCGCGGATCCAGGTCGCCGACCTGCGGCGGTTCCACGCCGCATTCTACCGGCCGGGCGCCGCGGTCATCGCCGTCGTCGGGGCGATCACCCCCGAGGAGGCGGCCGCCGCCCTTACGCCGCGCCTGAAGGACTGGCCCCCCCCCCTAGATGCACTGCCGTCGATCCCTCCACCGCCGCCGACGTCACCCACCCGGGTCACCATCGAGCGCGACTTCACCCAGTCGACCATCATCATGGGCCACGCCGGGCTGCGTCGCGACGCGCCGGATTTCTTCCCGGCCTTGGTGATGAACCACATCCTCGGGGGCGGCGGATTCGGCTCGCGTCTCACCACCGACCTGCGCGAGGAGCGGGGCCTGGTCTACGGCGTGGGCTCGGGGTTCGACATCGCCCAGGAGCGCGGCCTGTTTACCGTCCGCCTCGCCACCAAGAACCAGTCGGCGGCCGAGGCGGAGGCGGCGGTGCGGGAACAGCTCCGGCGCATGCGTGACGGGGGAGTCACAAAGCAGGAGCTGGACGAGGCGAAGTCCTACCTCACCGGCAGCTTCCCGCTACGCCTGGACTCCAACCGCAAGCTCGCCTCCTACCTCCTGTTCATGGAGCGCCACCACCTCGGGCTCGACTACCTACAGCGCTTCCCCGCCCTGATCGAGGCAGTGACTCGTGATCAGATCGCCGCCGCGGCGCGCCACTACCTCGACCCGGACGGTCTGATCGTGGTCGTGGTCGGCGGCAAGTAGCGGTCGGCCGTTAGCCGATAGCTGACAATCAATGCTCCCCGCTGACCGCTACCTTTCCTCGATCTCCACGTGGGTACGGTACGCCTGAGCGGTCATCAACTTGCCGTACTGGGACGGGCTCTTCATCTGGATGCGCACCAACCAGCCGTCACCGTAGGGGTCTTGATTGATCAGCTCCGGCGTGTCGTTGAGGGCCTCGTTCACCCCCACCACCTTGCCGCTTACCGGCGCGATCACCGGGCTGGTCGCCTTGGTCGACTCCACCTCTGCGGCCTCATCTCCCGCCTCGTACTCGTCACCGACCTCGGGGAGCTCGACGTACACCACGTCCCCCAGGGAGTCCTGGGCGAAATGGGTGATGCCCACCGTTACCGAGCCGTCCTCCTCCTTGCGGGCCCACTCGTGATCCTTGGTGTACTTGACGCTCTCGGGGGTGGTCATGGCTGCCTCTCTTGCCAGTTTCCGGATTCGTGCGGGCGCGGAGGATAGCCTAGCCGGGCCGTCGCCACCAAGGGCGTCGCCGCCACCCGATCACCGCCGCAAGCGGCAAAAGGAGCAGGCCGGTCGTGACCACCGCGCTGCCCGGCGCCACCGCGGGCGCGGCGTAGCAGCCGCCGCCGCCCCCGGACTCGTCGCAGCCGGCGGTGTTGTCGCACACGTCACCGGTCTCATCGCCGTCACAATCCCCCTGGTCCGGATTTGCCCTGAGTGGACAATTGTCGTCCGCGTCGATCACACCGTCACCGTCCGAGTCGTCGCTCATCGGATCGCACTGCGGTGTAGTGTCGCAGAGGTCGCCCACGCCATCGCCGTCGCAATCGTGCTGATCGGGGTTGACGGTTTCCGGGCAGTTGTCGCTCGCGTCCACGACTCCATCCGCGTCGATATCGTCGACCGAGCTACTCGAAAAGAGCTTGGCGAGATTCAGCCGTCCACCGGTAGCACACCGGCCAGCGAGAGCCGGCATGACGTCGACCGCCTTCAAGATTCGGCTACGCGCGTCGGCGATCGTCAGGCTGGTGTCCTCGGCCAGCAGGAGGGCGAGGGCACCGGAGACCATGGCAGTCGCCTGGGAGGTCCCCGTGAGGATCTGATAACCGCCGCCGTCGAGGGTGGAGAGAATGTCGGTGCCGGGGGCGGCGAGGTCGATCGACGTGTCGCCCCAGTTGAAGAACTCGTTGTTGAAGCTGCCCCCATCGTAGGCGGTGACCGACACGAGGTTCACGTTGAGGCAGCTCGCTGGAAATTCCGGCTCCGAATCGATGTCCCGACCCATCCCGCTGTCGCCCTGGTTGCCTGCAGCGGCGACAACCATCACGCCCTGGCGCTCGGCGTAGGTGACCGCGTCGCACAGGCCGTTGCTGCTGGAGGCGCTGATGCCGAAGCTCGCGTTGACCACATCGGCGCCGGCGTCGACTGCCGCCTCGATCCCCTCGGCCACATCGGCCACCGTCCCGCTACCACCCGAAAGCACCTTTACCGGTAGGAGGCTGACCTGCCAGGTCACCCCGGCGATACCGAGCTGATTGTCCCCCACGGCACCGATGATGCCGGCGACGTGGGTCCCGTGGGACTGGACGAGATCGTCGTCTTGGGCCGGCGCACATCGCAAATCGCCGCTCGAGCAATCCTTGATGTTGAGCCCGTCGGACGCGACGTTGTCGGCTAGGTCGGGATGGTCGAGGTCGACGCCAGAGTCGAGGACCGCCACCGTTACCTGCGGACTCCCCACGGTCGTTTCCCAGGCGGTCGGGGCGTCGATGTCGAACAGGTAGGCCTGACCGTTGAGGCCCGGTTGGTCGACGAACTTCGGGTCGTCGGGAACCACTTGCGCCCGCACCTCGGCGTTGGCCTCGCAGTAGCGCACCGTCGGCAACGCCTCCAGGCGTGCGCACGCGTCGCGCACCGTCTCCTCCGCGGGCAGCGGGATGACGTGCACTCGGCCGTGCAGGAGGTCCCGGGTGCACCGATAGCCCGCCGCCGCCAGGCTGGCGTGGAAGGCATCGACCGCCGTTCCGTCCGCCATTCCCACGAGGAGCTCCGCCGCCTGCGCCGGGGCGGCGCCGAGACCCAATGCAGCTGCCAGGACGGTGACGGCCATACACCCCGGTGAATACCCGAGGCGACGCCGCCATTTCGATCCCCACCCGACGTCGGCAGGGGCGTTCCAGCGATCCGAGTCAAGGGCCGGCAAATATTGCCTCCCGGAGGTCAGGGAGCCGACAAAGTCGCTCCCACCGCCAGGAGCGAAGGCGTGAGACGAGGCGTGAGAGCTCACGAAGCAGTTGGCTCCAGGGTGAAGGTGAGGGTCGTCGGTCGCGATTGATTGCCCGCCGTATCGGCCACACGGATCGTGAGGCGGTGCTCACCCGACCCGGGCAGGCCATCCGGCTCCAGACGCAGCCAGCGACGATCGGGGTCGTACTCGAAGCGCAGTGGAACGCCGTCGAGCTCCACCCGGCACGCCTCCTCGTTCACGCCCTCGCCGCGCTCCTCGACTGCGACGTACGCGCGGTCCGGCCATGCCGTAAGGACCGCACCGTCGTGCGGCCGGGTGTCGGCAATCCGCGGCACCCAGCGGTCCTCCAACACCGCCAGGGTGGCCAAGTCACGAACCCCCGCGCTGAGGATGTGACGCGCCGCGTCCCAGTGGCCACCCACATAGCGCCAGCGCTCGCTGGCCGGCGACCAGCGGTAGATCCCAAGACGCTGGCCGTCGTCCATCTCCGACAGGTGGAAGGTGGCAGTGGCGGCCGCCCGGAGCATGCGTCCCGACGGCGTCACCGCCACGGGTCCGGCGCGCACCGGCAGTCGCTCGGCGGCCGGCAACCCTACCTGCCGCAGGGCGAGCCCGGAGGGGGCGAACGCCGCACCCACCGGGAAGTAGAGCTCGAATGGTCCATGGCGGTGGTTCGTGGCCGCTTCCGGCGATATCCACGAGAGGGGAATGGAGGGCCGGGAACGGATGCCCGGCACCCAGGCATCTGCACGTCGTCCCATCCCCGGTGTTAGGGGCAGCGTCGCCAGGTAGTCGCCGTTCGGGGTCACCTCCAGGGGCGGCGCGGCGACCTCGACGCCGTCGATCTGAATACGCAGCCGCGGCTCGCCTATCGTCATTTCGCCGGCCCGCAGGCGGCAGACCAGGGTGGTGTCGACCTGTCGCAGCTCGACGCGGCCTCCTCCATTGCCGGTGCGGGCGACTACCGGCACCGGTCGCACGCCGTTCGCCACTTCGATCTCCATTGCGGCGCGGCTACGCTGACCGTGGGCGTCCGCGGTGAAGAACGTGAGGCGATGGCGACCATCCGCCAACGCACGCGTATCGATGAGCCCGTCGCCATCCGCCATCACCGGTCTCAGGTCGTTGCCGGCCTCTCGGTACAGCTTGTAAATGAAGCGCACCGGACCGAGGGCGGAGCCGGGGAGATCGTAGAGCAATCCCGAGAACGGCACACGATCGAAGCGCAGGCGATCGAAACGCAGGCGGTAATGCGGCCGGCCATCGACCTCCAACCCGACCTCGTAGACGCCGCAGCGATTGTCGGAGGTGAGCCGATCGTCCGCCTGCACCTCGACGGCGATACGCCCGGCAAGGCGGGGCGGCGGGCCGGCGTCACCGCCGAGGGGATCCACCCGCGACCGGAAGTCGCCGTCGATGCGCGAGGTGGCGTCGACCGGCAGCCAACGCACCCGACGCAGGCGCGGCGCCTCCTGATCACGAAATCCGGCAAGGTAATGCAGGGGATTGATCGGCTCCCCCGTGGGATCGCGCAGCTCAAAGTGGAGGTGCGGCAGGCCGGCGCCGGACTCGCCGGAGTACGCGATCACCTCGCCCGCGGCGACCCGGATCGTACCGTCCACCGCGATCTCGTCCGGGTAGCGCCCGTTGCGAACCCGTGCGTCATCCAGGAGCCGGCTCAGGGGGCCGTCGGCGAAACGCTCGAGGTGGGCGTAGACGGTCACCCAGCCGCCGTCGTGCTCGACGTACAGGACATTGCCGTAACCCCGGCGGGTGGATCGCATGCGCACCAGCCGGCCGCTGGCCGCAGCGACAACTGGTAGTCCGTTGCGTCCGCCGGTGCGCAGATCAACGCCGGTATGGAGATGGCCTTCGCGATACTCCCCGAAGGTGGCGGAGACACCACGCTGGTCGGGCAACGGGATGCGCAGGGTGGGTGGCGCGGCCATGGCTGACACGGACGCCAGCCCGACCGCCAGGAAGAGAAACAGCCGCATCGGGCGTCGTACGGGCATACGTTCACTCGTGCTGCGACGCGCCATGGGGTATCTCCGGTACGCTTCCATCGGTAGCCGGGTCAACGTGGGACACCCTGCCGTGCGTCGCCACCGGCGAGCTCCGCCGCGTAGTCAAGGAGCTGCCGCGCCAGGGATGGATCATCGATCCGCAGCGATACCTCGCGATTGTAGCGCAGCGCCGAGTCGGTCCAGTTGTGGCTGCCGAGGAAGACCATACGGCCGTCGACCACTGCGAACTTGCCGTGGTAACGGCGCCTCGGGTCATCGAACGCCACGTCGACCCCCGCGTCGCGTAGGCGCTTCGCGGTGTGGTGGTTGACTCGCGCCACGTCCTGGCCACCCTCGTTGGCGGTCTCCAGGATCACCCGTACCCGCACGCCACGCGCCACAGTCTCGCCGAGAAGCTCCGACATCTGCCGCGCATGGTTCGTCGGCGGGCCGTCGGCCTTGAACAGGAAGACGGCCACGACCACCTCTTCCTTGGCCTCCGCGATCGCCTCGCGCAGGGCCGGCTCGAACGCCCCATCGGCGAGCAGGGTCACAGCGTCCGCGAAGGCCGTCCCGGCCAGCAACAGCCATCCGGCCGCGACCATGGCGCGCATCATGACGAACATTCGCCTGGGCCTGCCGGCGCGCGACCCTGGTGCGGAACCCCTAGCCAGCATGGCTCACCGGGGACCGTCGTAAGCGCGCGCAATTGACCGTCGACCGTGGCCGGCCGGCGTGATCGCGCCCGCGGGCAGACCTGTAGGGTGGCAAGGACTCGGTGGAGGACACGGACGGGCGTTGCAGGAAGTTGCGCGAGCGAAGCAGAGATGGGGTGAGGGAGATCGGCTAGAAGGGGATGTCGTCGTCGTCCATGGCGCTGCTCGATCCACCGCCGGACGCAGTGCGCGCGTGGTTCGCCTCGGCGGGCTGACGGCTCGGCGCCCCGCCTTCGTTTCGCCCGCCGCCGAGGAGGATCATGTTGTCGATCACCACCTCGGTGGTGTAGCGGTCGCTACCGTCCTGACCCTGCCACTTGCGGGTCTGCAGCCGCCCTTCGAGAAACACCTGCCTCCCCTTGCCAAGGTACTGGTTGCAGATCTCCCCGAGCTTCCCCCACGCCACGATATTGTGCCACTCGGTCCGCTCCTGCGGCGTGCCCGCCGCATCCTTCCATGT
>JASFUG010000036.1:0-14657 GCA_050050395.1 Nitrospirota bacterium | reverse complement strand
CGGCGACGGCATCGTACATCGCACGGGGCCGGGAGCTGTTCGGCGGCTCGTTCACCACGATCCCGGTGCTCTTCGACCTCACCGGCCGGGCGGCCGGGATGTACCGCGTGACGGGCGGCCACCCGGTGATCCGCTACAACCCGTACATCTTCGCCAAGGCATTCACCGACCATCTGATGACCACCGTGCCCCACGAGGTCGCGCACTACGTCGTGGACATGGTGCACGGCGCGCGCCACGTCCGTCCCCACGGCGCCGAGTGGCGCGCGGTGATGACGGCGCTCGGTGCCGAGCCGCGCCGCACGGGTGCCTACGACCTGACCGGCGTGCCGGTGCGCCGCGAACGCCGCCATCCGTACCACTGCGGATGCACCACCCACCACCTCACCAGCCGTCGCCATAACCGGGTGCGGCGCGGAGCGATGCGCTACTACTGCCGCCGTTGCGCCCAACCGCTCGTTCCGGTCGATCAATCGAGCCGGTAGAGCTCGCCGAACTTCGCGTTCAGGTAGGCGAGGAGCGGCTCCTCGGAAAGGGGCGCCCCGGTCACCGATCGGATCAGCTCGTCCTGGGTCAGGCGCGACCCGTGGCGGTGAACGCGGTCACGGAGCCAGTCTCGCAGGGGCAACAGGTCCCCGGAGGCGATCGATGCGTCGAGGTCAGGCCGCTCCCGTCGAACCGCAGCGTAGAGCTGCGCCGCGTAGAGGTTGCCCAGGGTATAGGCGGGGAAGTAGCCGAAGTCACTGCTCCAGTGGACGTCCTGCAGGCAACCGTCGCGGTCGTTGTGGACCTCTACGCCCAACCAGGCCTGCATCCGCTCGCGCCATAGCCCCGGCAGATCCGCCACCGGGATGTCGCCGGCGATCAGGCCGCGCTCGATCTCCCAGCGCAACAGGATGTGCAGGTTGTAGTGGACCTCGTCCGCCTCGGTGCGGATCAAGCCCGGCGCGACCAGGTTCATCGCCCGGTAGACGTCGTCCTCGCCCACGGATTGGAAGAGCTCGGGAAAGACCTCCCGCAGGTGGCCGAGTAGCCACGCGGCGCCGGCACGGGAGCGTGCCACCTGGTTCTCCCACAGCCGCGACTGGGACTCGTGGATGCCCATGGAGAGCGAGCCACCCGCCGGCTGGTCGGCGAGGGCCGGATCGAGCCCCTGCTCGTAGAGACCGTGACCGGTCTCGTGGACGATGGAGCCGATCCCCTCGCGAACGTCGGCCAGATTGTAGCGGGTGGTGAGGCGCACGTCCCCCACGGTACCGCTGCAGAACGGGTGGACCGTGGTGTCGATACGACCGCGTTCCGGGTCGAAGCCCATCGCCACCACCAAGCCCGCCGCCAGCCGTTGCTGGCCCGGCACGGGAAACTCGCCCTGCATGCAGGCGTCGTCGAGGCTCACGTCCGACTCGCGGATCCGCACCACCAGCTCCGCCAGCCCCTCACGCAGCGGGGTGAAGAGGCGCTCCAGTGCCGCCTCGGTGATTCCCGGCTCGTACTCATCGAGGAGAGTCTCGTACGGTGACCCGCCGTCGGCCAGGAGCCCGGCACGCTCCCGGGCCACCGCCAGCACTCGCTCCAGATGCGGCGCGAAGGCGGCAAAGTCGTCCGCCGCGCGTGCCGCCGTCCACGCCGCCCATGCCTCTGCACTCACCCGTGCAGTCTCGCGCGCCAGGGCCTCGGGAATCGCGGTACGGCGCCGGTAGTCCCGGCGCATCAAGGCGACGTTGCGCGCCTCCACGGGATCCAGCGCCTCATCGGTGGCGCGGTCGAGCCACCCGCCGAGCTCCGGCCGCGTGGCTTGCTGATGGAGGAGGGCCGCGAGCGTCGCGAGCTGAGCCGCCCGCTGGCCGTGTCCCCCCGCCGGAAGATAGGTCGCCTGATCCCAGTGCAGGTGCTCGGTGATGGCCCGTAGCTGGTGGAGGTCGCGGTAAGCGACGGCGAGGTGGTCGTACGCACGCATGGGTGTCGAAGGATAAACCAGCCGGGGTGTCGACCACAGCGACACGCAGGGCAGAGAACGAGGCGGGCGTCGGAACCCTCGCCGTGGTCTCGGTCGCAGACACCTCGTCGCCGAGTGCCCGCATCGTGCGCGGCCCACCTCGTGAAGCCGGCTGCGCCCTGCGGTTTCACGGGTAGGGGCACGGCATGCCGTGCCCCGACGGTGTTCTGTGTCTCGGCGTCATAGACTCTTGGTCGTGCCCGCCTAGGTGGGAAATGCGGTGTCCAGCTCCTTCAGGTCGTCGCCGGTGAGGGCGAGACGGGCGGCGCCGGCGGAGTCGACGGCACTCGCCACCCGGCTAGCGCCAGGGATCGGCAGCATCACCGGGGATTTTGCCAGGAGCCAGGCGAGGGCAACACGGAAGGGTGACACGCCGTGGCGGCGGGCGACGGCGTTGAGGCTGGCGTCGTCCGCGGTGCGCCCCTGCCCGCCGTGCCCCCCCACCGGCCCGTAGGCCAGGAAGGCGATGCCCTCGCGCTGGCAGTGGGCGAGGACGCCATCGCGCCACGCCGCACGATGGAACGGGCTGCACCGGTTCTGCACCGAGGCGATCGGCACGATGGCCTGCGCCGCTCGGATCTGCGCGGCCGAGACGTTGGACAGCCCAACGTGGCGAATCTTACCTGCGGCGAGTAGCTCCGCCAGGGCCCCCACCGAGTCGGCGAACGGGACCCGATCATCGGGCGCGTGGAGCTGGTAGAGGTCGATGGCCTCAACGCCAAGGGCACGCAGGGAGGCGTGGCACGCGCGTCTCAGGTGGTCGGGATGGCCATTGACGGCCCATGCGCCACCCGGACGTACGCACGCCCCCTTGGTGGCGACAACCACCGGGCCGCCGCCCCACTCGCCGAGCGCCCGGGCGATCAGACGCTCGTTGTGGCCGACATCACCGTCGTCGAGGCAGTAGGCGTCGGCGGTGTCCACGAGGGTCATTCCCGCCTCGAAGGCCGCGAGGAGCACCCGGAGCGCCTCGCCATCCGAGGGCCGCCCGTGGATCGAGAGCGGCATGGCACCGAGGCCGATGGGGTACACGTGTGGGCCGCTGGGCCCGAGGGGGCGGTGCTCCATGGCGGCCAGGATACCCGAGGACGCCGTCCAAGGAATGGCGATCCGTCCGCCGCCCTGCCGATCCTCGACGGCGCCGCGCGCGGAGGTATCGCCGATGATCGGCATGTACGCCGGTCCCAGCTCCGCGGCGCGCGCCACCCACCCCATCGCCGGAATGGAAGATCCCGAGACCCGCGCGGATGGTAGGATTGGGCCAGGGAGCAGACGATGCGCTGGGTGCTTTTGTCGACCGCGTTACTGATCACGGCATGCGCCACCACGCCGCCACCGCTGGCGACCGGGCCGTATGCCACCCTCGACCACGCCGATGCCCTAAGCGATGCCGGCCGCGGCCAGCGGGTGCGATGGGGCGGATCGATCGTCGCCACCACACCCGGCGAGGAGGAGAGCTGCTTCGAGATCATCGCCCATCCCCTGGATCGCCGGGGCCGACCTCTCCAGACCGATACCACCGCCGGCCGCTTCATGGCGTGTGCCCCCGGGTTCTTCGACCCGGAGGTCTACCGCTTCGGCCGCGAGGTGACCATCGTGGGAGTGGTGGGGGAGCCGCGCAGCGGCAAGATCGGCGAGTACACCTACCATTACCCCGAGCTCGCGGCGGAGATCGTCTACCTCTGGCCGGAGCGAGAGGATCGCTACTGGGACTACTACCCGGACCCCTTCTGGTACCCGTACTGGCCGTACTACCACCGGCCGTGGTGGTGAGAGCGGGTGTCGCTCGCCGGAAGTCTAGCGGCCTTGCTTGCGTCGTGACGGCGCGCTAGCGTCCCGAAGTGACGCATAACGTGGAGGAGGGTGTCGTGGTTCTTACCAACACGGAGACGGTACCCGGAAAGCGCGTGGTCGAGGCGTACGGCGTGGTCACCGGCAACACGGTGCGTGCCAAACATATCGGCCGCGACTTCATGGCCGGGCTGAAGAACCTCGTCGGGGGCGAGCTCAAGGGGTACACCGAGCTCCTCGCCGACGCGCGCCAGGAGGCGGTGGCACGGATGGTCGAGGAGGCCCGCTCGATGGGTGCCAATGCGGTGATCAATATCCGATTCGCCACCTCCTCGGTGGCCCAGGGCGCGGCCGAGCTGTTCGCCTATGGTACGGCGGCACGGGTGGAGTAGGCGTTGGCCGCTCTGGTCTATCTTGCCCTGTCCGCGGCCGGCCTGGTGCTGGCGTATGTGGTCGGCGACGTGATCGAGCGACGCCACTACCGGACCATCCGTGGCCGCGAGACGGCCACGCGCCGGTGCATGGCCACCACCGCGCACACCGTGCCGGAGGAGTGGTCCGTCGCCGCCACCGAATTGGTTACCGGACACGTGGTCATCTCCGTCGACCATTTCAAACGATTCCTCGCCGGCCTGCGGGCGATCGTCGGCGGGCGGGTGAAGTCGTTCGAGTCGCTCCTCGACCGAGCGCGGCGCGAGGCCCTGTTGCGGATGAAGGAGGAGGCGATCGCCCACGGCTGTGAAGCGGTGATCAATGTGCGCATCGAGACCTCGCGCCTCGCGTCCGCTCGGCGCGAGGGCAAGGGCACCGCGGGGGTGGAGGTTCTCGCCTTCGGCACGGCGATCCGGCGCGCAGGCTGACCCGTCGCGCTCACCATGAGCCTATTGCGCAGGCATAATGGTCCGTATCCCCCGGCCGTGTTGTCGTCCGAGTCCGCGACAGGCCACACGCTTGATTGGACGCTGGGACTTGTGTCGCCGTCACGATCTCCGCGGGTTTGCCTGATCTCACGGCGATCCATGGTGAGCGCGGCGGGCTGACCGTGGAATTTCGCCCCCGACTGCCGCGGGAGGGGGTAAACCGCACCCGCATCGATCCGTTGCGCGAGACTGCCCTCCTCCTGGGAGGCGTGGTCGTGGTCGGCGGCCTTCTCCTGTTCCTCCTCGGGGGCGCCCTCGACCTCCTCCTACCCCACGTGCCCGTCTCCTGGGAGGTGCGCCTTTTCCGCCCGTTCTCGATGAAAGACGCCGAGGCAGCGTCCGACGACGAACGAATTCCGCCGCTGCAATCCCTGCTGGACCGGCTGGCGAGCCACTGGCCCGACGCCCCCTACCCCCTACGGATCGCAATCGCCGACGAGGCTCAACCCAACGCCTTTGCCGTACCGGGCGGGAAGATCATCGTGACCTCCGGCCTGCTCGCGCGCGCCGAGAGCGAAAATGAGGTGGCCTTTGTCCTCGCCCACGAGATCGGCCACTTCGCGGGACGCGATCATCTGCGGCGCTTGGGACGCGCCCTCCTCTTCTCATGGGTGGTCGGCAACTTCGGCGGCGGCGTGGCGCCGGCGGATCTGGTCGAGCAACTCGCGGCCCGCGGCTTCGACCGGCAGCAGGAGGCCGCCGCAGACCGTTTCGCTCTCCGCTTGATCCAGGTGGAGTATGGCCACGTCGCCGGTGCCCTCGACTTCTTGCAGCGCCTGCCGGGCTCGACGGCCGGCGCGGCGGGCAAGGTGGCGGCGTACCTTTCCACGCATCCTGTCACCCGCGTGCGCCTCGACGACTTGCAGGCCCTCGCCGAAGAGCGCGGCTGGCCCCTGACCGGTCCCCTCCAGCCCGTGCCTCTCGGGCTACGCCCCGAACCGCTGCCAGATCACGAACAGGGCGAACACGACGCCGTAGAGAGTCGCGATAAGGATCATCGCAGGCCTCAGCGGGGCGTTGTCGTCGACAGGCGCGAGTTGTCTGAAGTGGCGGAACGCCATGTTGCCGGCCCTCCGGTCGCCGGAGCGAATTCCTAAATTGTCTCTCAGCTTATCGGCAAATCGCCGCTCGCCGCGAGCAATATGGCCCCGCTCCCCGACACGCCGCGACCGCGGTGTACTATCCCCGCCCATGAGACCCGCCGTTCACATCGCCCAACGCATGGCGTCGATCCAGCCGTTCTTCGTGATGGATCTCCTGGCCCGCGCCCGGCAACTGGAGGCGCAGGGCCGCTCCATCATCCACATGGAGATCGGCGAGCCGGACTTCCCCACGCCCGAGCCGGTGGTGCGGGCCGGCATCGAGGCCGTGGCCCGTGGCGACCTGCACTACACCCCGGCCCTCGGCCTCCCGGCCCTGCGCGAGGCGATCGCCTCCTTCTACCGCCAGCGCTACGGCGTCGCGGTACCGGCCGAGCGCATCGTGATCACCCCCGGTGGCTCGGGCGCGCTGCTCCTCGCCCTCGGGGTCCTGGTCGACCCCGGGCAGCGGTTCCTGCTGGCCGAGCCAGGCTACCCGTGCAACCGCCATTTCGTCCGCTTCGTGAACGGCGAGCCGGCCGCCATCCCGGTCGGGGTCGAGAGCCGCTACCAGCTCACCGCCGCGCTGGTGGCCGATCACTGGCGGCCAGAGACTGTGGGGGCCCTGGTCGCTTCGCCTGCCAACCCGACGGGGACGGTGGTGGCGCCGGACGAGCTGACAGCGATCGTCGCGGCAGTGGAGGGCCGCGACGGCCACGTGATCTGCGACGAGATCTATCACGGCCTGGTGTACGGCGGAGAGGCGGCGACGGCCCTCGCGTCGTCGGACCAGGTGTTCGTGGTCAACTCGTTCTCCAAGTACTTCCACATGACCGGCTGGCGCCTCGGCTGGCTGGTCGTGCCGGACGGGTATGTCGCAGCGGCGGATCGCCTCGCCCAGAACCTCTTTCTCGCCGCCTCCACGCCGGCGCAGCACGCGGCCCTGGCCGCGTTCCGACCCGACAACCTGGCGATCCTCGATGCGCGGCGTGATGAGCTCCGCCAGCGCCGGGACTTCCTCCTCCCGGCATTGCGCGACCTGGGCTTCCGCATCCCGGTCACACCGGACGGTGCCTTCTACTTGTATGCCGATTGCACGGTTCACAGCGACGAGTCCTTTGCCTTTGCCGAACGTCTCCTGGAGGAGGCGGGGGTGGCGATCACCCCGGGGCGGGACTTCGGGTCCCATCAGCCCGAGCGCCACCTACGATTCGCTTACACCACCTCGATGGCCAATTTGGAGGAGGGGGTGCGTCGCCTGCGGACGTTTCTGGCATGAGCACGCTCCGGTCTCCGCCGACGGACAAAAAAAAGGGCACCCCTCTCGGGGTGCCCTTTTTCTCGGGCATCGTGGCGCGGCGGTTCACTGCGACTCTGCCGCCATGGCCATGCTGGGCATGGCCGCCGCCGGCTGCGGGCTGCCGCCTGGGGACGACGGGGGCACATGGCCCATCGAGGAACCGGCGCTGCGGCCGAAGTCCGGATAGGCGTTGCCGCCATGCTCGGTGAAGTCGAGGCCCTCGTATTCCTCTTCCGGGGAAACCCGCAGACCGATGGTGACGGCCACGACCTTGAAAAGGATGAACGCAGTCGCGAAGGTCCAGACAAAGCAGGCGCCGATGCCGATCAGCTGTACACCGACGATCTTGAGATCGAACATCGCCTCCGCATTGAACAGACCGGCCGCCAGGGTGCCCCATGCACCGCACACGCCGTGCACCGAGATGGCACCGACCGGGTCATCGACCCCGATCCGGTCGAAGAACAAGACGGAGAGCATGACCACCACGCCGGCGACCGCACCGGTGAGGGCCGCATAGGCCGGCGTCAGGTTGGCGCACCCCGCCGTGATTCCGACCAGACCGGCCAGGGCGCCATTGAGGCTCATGCCGATCTCCGGCTTCCCGAACTTCAGCCAGGACACGATCATGGCGGCCACCGCACCGGCGGCTGCGGCGATGTTGGTATTCACCGCGATCAGGGCGATCGAGGTGTCGGCGGTGGTGGTGGAACCGGCGTTGAAGCCGAACCAGCCGAACCACAGGAGGAAGACGCCGAGGGCCGCGAGTGGGATGTTGTGGCCGGGGATCGCGCGCGGTCTCCCATCCGGGCCGTACTTGCCGAGGCGCGGGCCGAGAACGATCGCGCCGGCGAGGGCGGCCCAGCCGCCGACGGAGTGCACCACCGTGGACCCGGCGAAGTCGATGAAGCCCAGCCCCTCCAGCCAGCCCTCACCGTGGTAGAGGCTACCCCACGCCCAGGAGCCGAAGACCGGATAGATGAGACCCACCAGGACCACCGAGTAGATCAGGTAACCGGTGAACTTGGTGCGCTCCGCCATGGCACCGGAGACGATGGTCGCGGCGGTCGCCGCGAACACCACCTGGAACATCCAGAAGCAGTACAGCCACGGGTCCTGCTCCTTGGCGAAGTCGGAAAGGAAAAATCCATCGGTACCGAACAGGCCCGTGGACGTGGCCCCGAACATCAAGCCGAAGCCAATCGCCCAGAACGCAATCGTGCCCATGGAAAAGTCCATCAGGTTCTTCATCATGATGTTCACTGCGGACTTCGCGCGGGTAAACCCCGTCTCGACCATGGCGAATCCCGCTTGCATCAAGAAGACCAGACAGGCTGCGACGATGGTCCACACGTAGTTCGCATGGTTCTGGACCGTATCCGCGGTGATGGGATCGTCGGCCCAGGCGAGGGCCGGCAGGAGGGTGAGTGCGGCGAGCATCACCGCGGCGTGTCTTTTCATGGCGATTCCCCTTGTAGGTGTTAAACAACGATTCCCCAGCGTGGGTGGGGGGAACTCCCGGTCGGCCCCGAGAGGCCCCCACCCACCGGAGGGGAAATCGGCATGGCGTTAACCAAGCCAACTCGCTCTTAGCAGAGGCCATGCCACCCCACCGGTCGGCAGGCGAAAATCGGCACAACCCTTTGTGGGGTCAGGGTTGTCTCCGCACGGTATGTCAGACGCCGAAAACCGGCCGACACCCGCTGTGCCTAGGAAATAGTCACCGCCTGCCTCGGCCATGGGCAGGCACGCCGGCCCCCTCACCCTACGCGATTGCGTCGGCCAGCAACGCCGCGATATGCCGGGCGTCACGCCCGGTCAGCTGGCGGATCTGGTGCCGGCAGGAGGTGCCGCTCGCCACCACGGGTCGGTCGTGGGGCTCCTTTTCGAGCCGTACGGCCAAACGAGAACCGACCTGCATCGAGAGGTCGTAATGCGCCTTCTGGTAGCCGAAGGTGCCGGCCATCCCGCAGCATCCGGCATCCAGGTCGGCGACCGTGCCGAGCCGCCGTAGGACGGCCAGCGCCGGTTCCGCCCCCTCCGTGGCACGGCTGTGGCAGTGGGGGTGAAGGAGGATCGGCGTCGGATGGCGACGCAGGGGCAAGGCGTCCGGGTCGGCTGCCAACAGGCGGGCGAGGAATCCCTCCAAGGACGCCACCTCGCCGGCAACCCGGGCGACGTCCGCGCCGGTGAGGAGCTCCCGGTAGTCGCCGCCAATCATCGAGGAACAGGATGGCTCGAGACAGATGATCGGCACGCCTTCGCGGACATGGGGCAGGAGTGCATCCACGTTGTGCACCGCCAGGTCACGCACCTCATCGATCAGACCCTGGCTGTACGCCGGACGGCCACAGCACCGGTGTTCGATCAACCGGACCCCGTAGCCCGCAGCCTCGAGCACGGCGACCGCCGCGCGGCCGATCTCCGGCTCGAAGTGTTCCATGAAACAGTCACCCCACAGCAGTACCTCTCCACGGCTGCCCGTCGACCTCGCGCCGCGCCGACGGAACCAGTGGCGGAAGCTGTGGCGGCTGACTGGCGGCAGGGCTCGGCGCGGATCGAGACCCGCCCTGGACGCGATCGCCCGGCCGAGCCAGTTGGAGGCGAGACGATTGGCTAGGGGTGCCACCGGTGCGAGCCACCGTCCCAGCCGGTCGGGCCGGGCGAGGAGGCGTAACGCCAGGGGGGTTCCGGAC
This sequence comes from Nitrospirota bacterium, assembly GCA_050050395.1. Taxonomy (GTDB): domain Bacteria; phylum CG2-30-53-67; class CG2-30-53-67; order CG2-30-70-394; family CG2-30-70-394; genus DASWHD01. The sequence continues at coordinate 4,875 of JASFUG010000036.1, read as the reverse complement.
CGTCGATGGCGGTGGTGGAGGGCGGCCGCCTTGAGCAGGGCCATGTCGACCCCGGACGGGCACTCCGCCGCACACCCTTTGCACGCGAGACAGGTGGCAAGGGCCAGTTCCAAGGCATCGTTCTCGAGTCCGTCGACGAGACGGCCCGCGGCGGCCGCACGGTATAGGTTGGCGCGACCGCGGGTCGAGAGCAGCTCGTCACCGGTGGCCATGAAGGTCGGGCACATGGTCCCGGTTGCCTTGCGGCAGCCGCCGCAGCCGTTGCACTGCTCGATCGCCCCGAGCCAATCGCCGTCACGTTGAAACTGCACGGGCGCGTCGGGGAGAATTGGCGAATAGGTCGGATCGTAGCGGAGCCGTTCGTCCATCGGCGGCGGTGGTTCTCCGCAGATCTTTCCGGGGTTGAGTAGCTCGCGCGGATCGAACAACGCCTTCACCTCGCGGAAGGCCGCCATGATTTCCGGGCCGTACATGCGCTCCAGCCACTCGCTGCGCGCCAGGCCGTCGCCGTGCTCGCCGGAGACCGCCCCGCGAAACCTGCCCACCAGGTCGACGACCTCGGACGCGACCTCGCGCATCATCGCCACGTCGGCCCGGCGGTGTAGGTCGAGCACCGGCCGTAGGTGCAATAGGCCGACGCCGGCGTGCCCGTAGAAGCTCGCCTCCAAGCCGCGCCGGGCGAGGATTTCCCGGACGCCGGCGTAATAGTCGGCCAGGTGCTCGGGTGGCACCGCCGTGTCCTCCATGAAGGCCACCGGTTTCGCGCCACCCTTCTTCGACATCAGGAGGCCAAGGCCGGCGCGACGCAGGGCCCATAGATTCGCCTGCTCGGTCGCACCGCGCAGGGGGAGCACCCTTCGGCCCGGGAATGCTGCCTGTAGCGCGGCCATGCGTTCGTCGACCTCCTCGTCATCCGCGCCGAAGAACTCGATGCACAGCAGGCTTGCCGGCACCTCGCCGGCGAGAAACGACAGCAGGGGGGCGTAGCCCGGTTTGTCCACCGTCTGATCGAGAAGGATCCGGTCGATGTGCTCTACCGCGGCGGGCCGCAGCTTCAGGGCGGCCACCGCGGCGGTCATCGCCTCGACCGGGTGGTCGAAACAGACCACGGCGATGGCGCGCCGCGCCGGGCGGGAAACGAGCCGCAGGGTGGCGGAAACGGTGACTGCCAGGGTCCCCTCGCTGCCAACGAGCAGCGGTGTGATCCCGGCAGCGGGGTTCGTAACCAGGCCGAGCAAGTCATACCCGGCCACCCGCCGCTGGAGGGTCGGGAACCGGTGCCGGATCTCCGTCGCGTGCGCCGCGACCGCCGTGGCCACTCGGTCATCGAGCGTCGATCCCGGGACGGTGATCTCCCGTCCATCCGCCGTGACCGCGGACACCGCAGCCACGTTGTCCGAGGTCTTGCCGTAGAGCAGGGAGTGGGCACCCGACGCGTTGGTGCCAATCATGCCGCCAAGGGTGCAGCGTGAGGCGGTCGCCGGATCGGGGCCGAACATCAGGCCACGGACCGCGGCGGCCTGATTAAGCCGGTCGAGGACCACGCCGGGCTCCACCTCCACCGTCGCGGACTCGGAGTCGACGGGACCGACCGCGGTGAGGTGACGTGATAGATCGAGTACCACCCCGTCACCGAGACAGCCACCGGCCAGGCCGGTGCCTGCGCCGCGTGGATGGACCGACAGGCCATGCGCCGCGCATACCTCCACCGCCGTCGCCACCGCCGCGCGATGCGCGGGGAAAACCACCGCCAGGGGCGGTATCTCGTAGATGGAGGCGTCGCTGGCATAGAGCCAGCGCGTCGCGTCGTCACAACGCACTTCACCCTTCACGGCGCCTTCGAGGTCGCGGATGAGGCGCGGATGAGGCGCGGGTAAGGATTGGCGACTCACCGCACGAGGGTAACCCGAGGAACGGGGTTGGGCGACGGGCCACCGTGCGCTCCCGCAACCGCCGCGAGGGCGAGGTAATATTTGATTAGCTTCAACCCCAGATTAGGAGGCGTCATGAAGACCTTCATGGTATTCACGGGGACGGGCCCAATCATGCTGGTGACGCGGTTGCCGGAGATGGACGTCGAGATCGCTCGGAGCCACATGGAGAGCAAGGGGATCAAGAAGTACATCGCGTACGAGGTACCGTACAGCCGTGCCGAGGAGCGTTACGGTACCCGCCTACATGCGGCGGTGGATCGCCTTGCCCATCCAGAGGACATCCGGGTCTTTGATGTCGATGGCCATCACGCCTTCATGAACTTCGACTTCACCGAGATGGGCGAACCCGTATACGTCGACAGCAAGCTCAGCCATGTGATCGACTGACCCACTGACGGCTCGCGAGGCGCAAAGCGGCACCAGAGGGGTCTCTTATCCGGACCCTCGGAGATCCTGGACGGCGCGTTGGGTCACGAATAGTACTTCGTCGACCTCCTCGCGAGTGGTGGAGCGGCCCAGGGTGAAGCGCAGCGATGCGTAGCTGGCCTCCGGCGGCAACCCCATTGCCACCATCACGTGGGAAGGCTTCCGGATGGTGGAGGTGCACGCCGAGCCCGACGAGCATGCCACGCCGGCCTCCGCGAGTTGCCCCTGGAGGAGCGGCTCGCCGATGCCCGCAAAACGCACGGATAGATTCCCCGGCAGCCGATCGTCCGGACAGCCGTTGAGCTCCACACCGTCGATCGCCGCGCACAGCCCGGCCAGCAGGCGGTCGCGCAGCGCCGCCACCCGCGTAGCGGCTTCGGCAAGCTCGGCGAGGGCGATCTGCGCCGCCTCGCCCAGGCCGACGATGCCGGGCGAATTCAGGGTACCGGCACGTCGCCCCCCTTCCTGGCCCCCTCCGTCCATCAACGGCTGGATACGTACGCCGCTGCGAATGAACAGGGCACCAACCCCCTTCGGGCCGTAAAACTTGTGACCCGAGAGGCTCAGGAGATCGACGGGCAGGGTGCTCAGATCGATCGGGACGTGGCCCACCGTCTGCACCGCGTCGACGTGAAACGGGATGCCCTTCTCACGGCACAGGGCACCGATGGCGGAGATCGGCTGGATCGTCCCGACCTCGTTGTTGGCATGCATCACCGACACCAAGAAGGTGGTAGGCCGGATGCGCCGTGCCACCTCCCGGGGATCGACCCGCCCGACGGAGTCCACCGGGATCAGCTCCACGGCCACGCCGAGCCGCTTCAGTCGCTCGACCGCGTGTAGGACCGCGTGGTGCTCGACCGCCGACACCAGGCAGTGGTCCTTCGTACGCGGCCGCGCGGCGGCGATCCCTTTCAGTGCCCAGTTGTCGCTCTCCGTGCCGCCCGAGGTGAAGTAGATCTCGTCCGGCTGTGCGCCTAGCAACGCGGCGAGCTGGCCGCGGCCGTGCTCCACTAGGGCGCGCGCCCGCTCTCCCGGGCCATGGCTGGAGGAGGGATTCGCGAAATCCGCCTGAAAGACCGGGGCCATCGCCGCCACCACCCGCGGGTCGGTGGGAGTGGTGGCCGCGTGGTCGAAGTAGATGACGTCCATTACGTAGCGCGGAATCCGTGGGCGTAGCTTCGGCCATTCACTGACCATTTTGCTGCGTAGCGGAGGGGTTTCGCCATTGTTACATTTCAATCATGGCAACGGCTCCACCGAAAGGATCGCCCCTGCGGCTCACGCTCCTGGAGCTCGTGGTGCGGCTGCAATCCTACGGATTCCGTCACCGCGATGTCTTGCACCTGGTCCCGCGTCTGGTGGACGAGAAGCATGTGGTTCTGCGAGGAGCCTGCCGCAACACTCGCTTCCGGCGCGACCACTGACGATCGCGTGCGGTAGCCGGTCACTGGCGGACCCTCACTCGCCGCCGCCGTGGACGGAGCCGGGTGCGGTGGGGTGTGAGCGGACGCGACGAGCGGTGCGAGCGATGGCGGCTACGGCGTGAACGCCGCCTATCCCGGTGGGTGCGTCTATGACGCAGCAACCTGGGAAGCCAGGCCATGGACAACGCGACCGCCAGGATCACCCCGCCCATGATGGCCTGGAAGACCGTCGCCGGATGGTAGTGCAGGGGACGGTCCCGAACGGCTGATTCTTCAGGTTCCAGGACCGTCCCGCTGTCGCCGGGTTGCACGGCCCTGCCTGTCACCAGCAGGTGGTCACCGATGGCCTGGGTGGACCTCTTGAGGACCAGTGCCGGGGGCAGGGACGGCAACGGCTCGACCGCCTGAGCCTCGACCTCCTCGACCTGTGGCGGGTAGGAGGCGAAGGAGCCACCGCGTGTCACGGTGGGTGGATCGACCCACGTCGCGCCAGCCACCATTGCCGATCCACAGATGGCAGAGCACGCGGCGACTCCCGCCCGGTTTGCCCAGCTCATGGTCGTCACAGGCCAAAGCCAAAACCAAGACCGAACTGGAACCGCGGCCGCCCTCGACCCGAGAGGCTTCTGACCACGCGGTGCTCCAGCAGATCGAGGAGGGGAAATGTAGCGGTGTCGCCATCCACGGCGGCCTGCGCGAGACCGACGAACCGCACCACGCCGGTCACCCCGCGGCCGGGCAGGTATTCGTCCGCCGCCACTGGCTCCCCCGTGCGCAGGAAGACCCGGCCGCTGGACCGGCGCGGTGCAAAGGGCCTACCGCGGTGATCGATCGCCACCAGCTCCAGCTCGATCAGGGTGCGATCCCCGGCCTGAAGGAGCGACACGATCTCTCCGGCAAAGATGAACGCCTGGTCCCGATACCGATCGGGCGCACGGTCCAAGGCCGCCGCGGGCGGCACCGGCTCCAATGGTTCCCGGGCGGGACGGGAGGTCCTACAGGCCGTGACGGAAAGGACCGCGCCGAGGAGCACTACGAATAGGTAGGGACGCAGATACATTGAGCTCAGGGCCAGCATAGCCCACCAC
>JASFUG010000035.1:0-14732 GCA_050050395.1 Nitrospirota bacterium | reverse complement strand
CCCTTTTCATGACTTCCACTGCCACGAACCGCCCCACACCCCGCGCCGGAGCGCCTCGATGAACGTCCCCGTTTCCACCGCCGCCGCCCTGCTCGGTTGCCTCCTGCTGTCCGCATTCTTCTCCTCCTCGGAGACCGCACTGCTCTCCGTCCGCCGCCTGCGCCTGCGGCAGATGGCCGCCGAAGGGCACGCCACGGCGCGTCTCATCGAGGCGATGCTGGCGGATGTCGACGGGATGCTTGGCGCGATCCTGATCGGCAACAACCTGGTGAACGTCGCCATCACCGCACTCGCCACCTCCATGTGCCTCCATCTCTTCGGCGAGGCGGGGGTGGCGTACGCCACGGGGATCGTGACGGTGGTCCTGCTGATCTTTGGCGAGGTCACCCCCAAGGGCGTGGCGGCCCGCTATCCGGCGCCGGTGGCGCTATTCGTCGCGCGGCCCATCGACGGCCTGCGCCGGATCCTCCACCCACTGGTGGTCCTCTTGACTAAGATTTCCCGGTGGCTGACCGCATGGCTGCCGCCGGGCGAGGGGGCGGGTCGCGCCTTCACCTCACCGACCGAGCTGCAGACGTTGATCCAGGTGGGAGAGGCGGAGGGGATCCTGGAGGCCGAGGACGCCCACCGCCTGCACGGCGTCTTCGCCCTCGCGACCACCCGCGTGCGAGAGATCATGGTGCCGCGCACCGACATGATCACCCTGCCGGCCCAGGCGGACGCCGACGAGCTCGCGCGGCGGGTCGAGGAGCAGCCGCACGCCAGCTACCCGGTCGAGGGGGACGGGGGAGAGATCGTCGGGATCGTGGCCGCACGCGACATCCTCCTCGCCGCCCGTTCCTCGGCCAAATTCGATCTCCCCGCGACGATGGCACCCCCCACCTTCGTCCCCGAGTCGAAACGGATCGCGACCCTCCTGGAGGAGCTGCGCCAAGAAGGCCGGCGCATGGTGATCGTCGCCGACGAATATGGCGACATCACCGGCCTGGCGACCTACACGGACATCGTCGAGGAGATTACCGGGACCCTGCCGGAGGCCGGGGCGGCGGACATCGTCAGCCATGCGGACGGCTCGGTGCAGCTCGACGCGAGCCTCGACATCGGCCAGATCAACCGTCGCCTGGACTGGGACCTTCCCGAGGGAGACGGTCAGTACGATACCCTGGCCGGGCTGATCATCACCTGCCTCGGCCACTTGCCGGAGGCCGGAGAATGCATCTCCTGCGGCGAGTACGAGATGACCGTGGTCACGGTGACCGGCCGCCGGCTGCGCAAGGTGCGGATTCGCCGGCATTCTCCGCCGGCGGCGAGCAACGAGGCGGCGCCCTGAGCCGCTCCAGTTGTGCCGTGGAGCGGGCATGTGCGCCCGCCAGACTACCGGACAAACCATATGATTTCACAATGGTTTAGCCGGATCTCACCCTACGACTTCGGCGTTCGTTGTGGTAATCTTTAAGTCAAGTTTGACACGGGAGAGTTCGTGGACGATCCCCCGGCTGCTTCCCATCGCTTCACCGGCGCCACAGCGTGTCTGGAGATGTTTCCCGTCGCGGCGATGGTGGTCGATCGCGACCACCGGATCACGGCGATCAACGGTGCCGCGAGAGCAGCCCTGGAGGTCGGGGAGCAAGGGGTGGGCCGGCGTCCCGGGGAGGTGATCGGCTGCGTTGCCGCACGACGACGTGATTGCAGCCACTCGGAGCAGTGCAGGGACTGCACCCTGTGGCAGGCGGTGGAGGTGGCCTTGCGCGAGGAGATGGCCGTCCAGCGCGAATTCCCCCTGGAAGTCACGGGAGAGGACGGCACCACCCACAAGGTGTTCCTGGCTTCGGCCGGTCCGGCGGACGGCCCGCTCGCCTCCCATGGTGGCCGGGTGGTGGTGGTCCTGCAGGACATCACCCTCCTGCACCGCCTCTCCGGATTGGTGCCGATCTGTGCGGGCTGCAAGAGCGTGCGCCGTCCCGACCACGGCTGGGAGGCGGTGGAGACCTTCGTCGCGGCACACTCCCACGCCCTGTTCTCCCACACCTTCTGCCCGGAGTGTCTGGCGCGGTACTACCAGGATGTGGGCGGCGGCGAGCCGCCTGCCAATCAGTAAGCAGGCGGCAACGCCGCGCGGCGGATCAAACCACCACCGACTCGAGCTCCGCGATGTCGACGATGTGGTAACCACCGCACGAGAAGATCAGCTTGATGAAACCGCTCATGATGTTGATGCCGCCGTCGCGCAGGTAGAAGTGATCGTCCTGGTAGCGCGCCTTGCGGAACATCTTCAGCAGGGGCGGGAGGATATCGTGGGCGATCACGGCGTCCGGCGGGTAGGGATGGTCGGAAAACTCGCTCAGATCGAGGTCGCGGAACTGCTCGGTGGTGTAGACCGAGTAATAGAGCGGCGTGCGCAGGAACCGTACCAGCACCGTGTCGGGCCCGAGGCCGAGATCGATCTCGTACGCCCCCTTGTCCCGGTATAGGAGGTACGCCTTGTCGAGCAGCTCGTCGATGCAGCCGTCCGATTCCCGCGCAATGCGTGCGCGTTCCTTGGTGATACAGTCAGATTTGAAGTGGAATTGGTACATGGGCTTATTCGTTGGGCGGCCAGGCAGACTCGCGAGCGGGTACCACGGAAGGAGCGGTCACCGCGCATCACGGCGCGCACGAATCCCCTCCGGTCCCGACCGTGCCAGGGGCCATATGGGCTCAAAAATAGAAATTCCAGGAAATCCTCGCTTCGGTACGATCGGTCGCTTCGGAGAGGTACCGTTGCAGATCGACACCCACCGCGTGCTGGCGAGAGAGGCGGAACGACTGGCCGAGGGTGATGGAGATGGCGTGGGTGGAATCTCCCAACGCCGCGGCGAGACCGCGAAATTCGAGGCGCGCCTTCCACGCCTCGGTCAGGTGGGTGATCAGCCCGGTCGATCCGCCGACACTGACGGCGTAACCGTGATCGAAGCGTCCCGAGATGTCCAGCGCCGTCTCCCCCAGGAGATAGTAGAGACCCAAGCGGGGGTTGCTCCACGCGAAGCCACCGCCTGGGCTGAGGGAGTAGACGAGACCATCCTCCCGCTCACCGAACGGCCGGCTTGCGAAACCGGTCCGCACCTTCCACGACACCGGGTGGAAGAATGCATCCCGTGGGGCGAGGGAGACGATGTGCACCAGGTCCCAGCGGTGCAGGAGCGAGGAATCCCGAGCGGGCGCGCGACGCAGGGTGATGGCGGAAAACTCAATCATCGAGCCTTCCACGTAGCCGGCATCCGGGTCGAGGAGGTCATGGTAGGCGGGGCGGTAGGTCGTCTCCACGAAGGCGCCGCCCGGGCCGCCACCGGCCGCGACGGTGACCCGCTGGGAGGGGTGACCACGCTCCGGCTCCGCAGGAACCGGCGGTCGCGGGGTGGCGGCGGCGTCCACCGCCAGCTTGCTGCGCGCCGTCAGGTAGCCGAGGAAGCGGTCCCGGTATGCCTCCTCGTCGAGCCTCCGCCCGGCGTATTGGAGCTGGGCATACTCGGTGGCGAGATCCAGGATCCGTACCCGGTCGACCATCGGTGACGTCCCGGCGGCGACTTCCTCGGGTGCCACTTCCCCGTCGATCAAGCGTCGAGCCGTTGCCCGCGCCGACTGATTCAGCACCGATGCCATATGCCGGATCCGGGCGGTTTCCGAGGGGCGGTAGATCGGGGAGCCGATCAGGCCGGCACCTGCCATCTCTTCCACCGTGTCGAGAGGTATGACCCAGGCGGGAAACCGGTCGGCGAGATGCACCTCGGGCCGCGCTGCCTCCAGCAGGAAGAGCAGGTTGTAGGAGCAGTTCTCGTCGAAGAAAAAGTAGTCGGACCAGGTGTCCTGCAACTCCCACATGTGCATGAAGAGCCGCCGCACCTCCGCGGGCGAGAGATCCAGGGGGTACTCCCAGATGTCCCGCTGGTCCATATGGCTGTAGGTCTTGACCATCTGGTAGTAGGGGAGGATCGAGTAATAGCCGGCGTAGCCGCCAAAGATCCCCTTGAACGCGTAAACGATCCCGTTGTCCGTCGGGTCGACCTTCGCGGCATAGTTGACGGCGTGGGAGAGCAGCGGCGAGGCGAACGACGAGTCGATGCGCAGCAGAGTATGGCCGAACATCGACGCCGGATCGTTCATGTGCGCCACCGGGAAGACGAGCGTCGCCGCTTGCGGGTCGACGCGGGCGAGGGTCCTGTCGAGATCGTCGCAGGTGACGCCTGGCGAGCGCGCCAGGTCGAGGATGCCCTGATCCACCAGCCACGCGAAGCGTGCCGGAAAACGGCAGCGCGGGTCTTCGCGGGTAGGCGCCGGCGGCTGGAGGAAGGCCTCGATGGTGGCGGCGAGCTCCGCCGCCGGGTCGGTCTTACCGTCCGGAGCAAAGAAGAAGGCCGGGTCGTCGATCAGGCTCCGGCTGCCACCCCACCCGGGTCGGTAGTGCAGGAGGATCTGCCAGTACCGGTCTTGATCGAGGCCACGGCGCAGGGCCATCGCCACCGGGTCCCTACCGCCATCGCCGGGCGCAGCGGCACTCCACACGGGTAGCGCCAGGACGACCAAAAAAAGGAGGCCTGCGGCGCGTAGCCACAGGCCCCCAATGTGTACCGCGCCGGAATCCCTCCCGGCCACTACGCCTGGTTGGCGACGGCGGCGATCACGTCCACCACATGCGCATACTCGACACTCGGGTCGGGAAAGATCACCTCGAACTGCGCCTGCAGCCGGCTATAGAGACCGGCGCGCTCGGCCGCCGGAATCGCCATCAACTCGGCCACCGTGTCGAGGGTCTCGCCGGAGCCACTGGCGATGTCCTTGGCGAGGTTGTCAAGGTTCGCGTGGACGAACTCGTTCAACCGCTCGTTGCTAACGAAGTTGGACGGGGCGTCGCACTCGGAGGTGCCGCTGGTCACACCAAAGGTCTGGTTGCCAGAGGTCCCGTTGGTCGTGGCCGCGAAGCACTGGAGCAGGATGGAGTCGTTCATCGCGTCGCCGATCAGCGTGGTCCCCAGCCCGCAGCCGACATTGCTATTGCCAGCCAATGCGAGGGACGGGGCTGCGAGCGCCGCGGTCAATGCAGCAGAGAGCACAATCTTGTTCATCGGTGGGGTTCCTCCTCAAGGGTTAAGAAAACAATGCGGGGGAGTATGGGGAGCGCTCATTCGGTGTCAAGGCGAGCGGCGGGTTCGCTCGCGCTCTCTCGGCCATGTCCAGAGATCAGGGCGTCGATCGAGCGCGATGCGGCACGGATGCGGCTCTTCACCGCACGATATCGAGCATGTCGTGGCTGTGAGCCGTCGCCCTCTCGCTCTCGAAGATCGGTCGCGCGTCCGCGAAAAACTTGTACGCGCTGGCGCGGAAAGCATCCTCCTCGCTGTAGGTGAAGAAGTTGACCCACGCCACCGGCAACATCGGCAACCAGACAAATCCCTTGCGGCGCACCTCGTAGTGGAAGGTCTTCACCCGCTCGCCGTCCTTGAACACCTCGAAGAACAGGTCGGAGCCGTCCTGGGTGGACCAGAAGGGGGTCAGTGTCAAGGTGGAGGCCGAGATGTACCCGAAGACCATCGCGGGGATGCTGGGGGCCATGCCCTTGATCCGGATCTCTACGTAGTACCCGTTGGCGGGACACTCCTCGGTGCGTTCGGTCGAGTCAAAAGGTGAACCTTCCTGCATCACCTTCTGTAGCTCTCGGTCGCCGCCGGCGACGGAGCTGCCGAGGATCTTGTAGGTAAGCGTACCGGTCGTTTTCGGCGGCGGCGACTTGACGTGATCACGTGGGAAGTTTCGGTACGTGACGCAGCCTGTCGTGACTACAGACGCTATAACTGTCGCAAAGACGACGGATAGCCACTGACTTCGCTTGCCAATACTCATGGGTAACCTCCTCCGTGGGACGCGTGCGGCGAATCTGTGGTCGGTGGCGCCCCGAATGGGGGCAGGCGGCGCCGGCGCGGCGGGCAGCGTAGCGGAAGCGACTGCCGGAAGCACCTCTTAGGCTCAAACGGCGGCGACGCCACCGCCCAGTATGGACATTTCGAGCACCGCCACCCTCGTTGGCTCCTTCTATCACCACCCCAACTGGAGGTGATGGGTAGGTGGCCGGAGCGAGGGTGCGAAGAGCCCAGCCCACACTACGGCGTGGAGTGGCGAACGCCGGCGCGGCTTCGGAGCAGAAGGAGCCGCGTCACGGCCACCGCTTGAAGCGCTGCTTGCAGTCGGCGAGCGGAGCGTCGTAATCGGGGAAGAAGAGATCGAAGCCGTCCTCCGCCGGGGCATCGAACTCGCACGTCGTTGGAGTGGACGCGGCACGCCTCGGGGCGGTTAGACCGTATGGAGCGTCTCGCTCCATACGGTCTAATGGACGGCGAGGAGCCCTCCATCCACGGGGGGTGAAGCCGCCCGGACATGTGCCGGGCGGCGAGGGGGGCGCGTGGCGTTCCCCTCCATATCGGGGTAGATGCCGCACCGGCCGTCCGCCTGCAGGTGGGTGCACGGGTTGTTGACCAGCCGGAACCACTTGCCCTCGTCCTTGAACACCTGGGTGTCGCGGTGGGCGATCTGCCGCCGGAGGTTGTCGAAGTCGAGCTTCGAGCACGGGACCTCCCTGGATGCAATAGTACCCGGGTCAATCCTGCAAACACGGTATCGCCGTGTCGAACCGGGACTGACCTGATCGCGTGCCATGGCACCCGCGGGTCGGTCCGCTGGCCGCGGGGATCTCAATCCGGGGTGGCTCCTACTTCTGGTAGGCGGGCCTGAGGCCCTTCAACATCGGGTAGTGCTTGGTGTTGAGGGACTTCAGCTCCGCATCCTCGGATTCAGCGGTAGCCGCCAGGATGGCATCTGCCAGTCCGACCCCGTGCGACTTGCCGTAATCACGTTTGTACAGCCCTCCAGCCTTCGCGATCTCGGTGCCTACCGGGACAACACGGAAGAGGGAGACGAAGTCCTCCAGTGCTGTCTGTTCTGCTTCTCCTTTTACTCCGGCGTACAGCTCCGCAACGACTATGGATGACAGGATGATGCGCGCAGAGTGAGCCCTCACGAAGGCCACCGCCTTGCTATTGCCGCGGAAAAAATCGATCAGAACATCGGTGTCGAGAAGGATCGCCCGCGCCATAGCTATCCCCGATCCCATTCGCCCCGCATGGCTTCGAAATCGGGAAGGTCTGTACGATCCTTCCAGATACCGGCGACCTCATGCAGCACCGCCTCGCGCCGGCCGCGGCCCGCTTGGTGGATGAGGCGATCGATCGCCTCGCGGATGATCTCGCTCTGTTTTTTCCCGCGGCTCTCGGCAATCGCCGCCAGCTCGTCACGTTGGCGCTTCGTCAGGTAGATCTGCGTGCGTACCATGCCACACCTCCAACGCTGTATACATTAGCATTATACATCGTGCCTCCCGAATCCACCCTTCCCTCTCCATCCAGAGACGCAGACGATGCGACTTTTCGGACAAACGCCTACAGTCGGGGGTTGGGCCGCTTCGCTTCCGGCTCCCGCGCGTCCGCTCCGCTCTAGCCGTGCCTCGACGCGTCGCCCTACGGCCACCGCTTGAAGCGCTTCTTGCAGTACGCCAGCAGGGCGTCGTAATCGGGGAAGAAGAGATCGAAGCCGTCCTCCGCCGGGGCATCGAACTCGCAGTACTCGTTGGAGTGGATGCGGCACGCCTGGGGGCGGGTAGGGTAGATGCCGCAGCGGCCGTCCGCCTGCAGGTGGGTGCACGGGTTGTTGACCAGCAGGAACCACTTGCCCTCGTCCTTGAACACCTGGGTGTCACGGTGGGCGATCTGCCACAGGAGGTTGTCGAAGTCGAGCTTCGAGCGCGGTGTCGGCACCTCCTGGGTGAAGTAGGTACAGCACTTGGAGCCCGGGCAGAAGCTGCACTTCTCCTCCAGCAGCAGGTTGGCGGGGTCGGGTCTGTCCATGGCGTCGGTCGGCAACGGGTCGTGGGCGTGGCCTGTGCGCGCGGAGCTTACTCGCCCGACCCCCTCTCCAGAACCACGACGGTGGGATCATCGGCTGGCTGCCACTGGAGGCGCATCGCCGGGCGGCCCCCCTGGAAGGCGATGGCGCTGTCGGTGCCGTAGTAAAAGAGGTACGGGGCCCGCGCCGCGGCCTCCTCGGAGGCCGCCCAGTAGAGCCCGACGAATCGCCCCGGCGCGCCCGGCTTCGGCCAGGTGGCGAGGATCGACGTGGCATCGTCGCCCGGGTGGCCGGCCAGCGCGGTGCCGGCCGCACCGATCGTCAGCGCGGGTGGTGGCGCCATGCCCACGCGTGATGCTGCACCCGCTGCCCGGCCAAGGAACCAGAGGTTGCCCGTGGTCTCGGACGTCACCTCGTCGGCCGCGAGGACCTCGCCGCCATGCTCGCCGCGGGCCATCTCCGCCAGGCGCCGGTACACAGGCCAGTCGTCCGCGGCCACCACGTAGTAAACCGGTCGCGAGGCGAGCAGGGCGTCGAGGCAGGGCAAGACCTCCGCCGGGGTGAGCTGCCGGAAGAGGTGGCGATCCGGATCGAGCAGCAGCCGCTCGGGCCGCCGGTCGAACGCCAGGTCGAAGGGGGTCGCAGGGCCGGCCAGGCGCAGGCGGTGATCCACCGGTCCGTCGGCGCTCTCCACCCGCAGGTCGAGATCGAGGGGATAGGGTGTCCCTTGCTGCACCACCGTTCCGTGCAGGCGCCAGCCACCGCCGCCCTCCTCGACGTGCACCCCACGCAGCGCCAGGCGCGGCCCGCCGACCTCCTCCAGCCACGGCCGAAACAGCTCCACGAGGGGTTTCCCCGCGGCCGCCTCGAAGGCGTGTCGCAGGTCGTCCCAGCCGGCCCGCTTGCCCATGTGCCCGGCGGCGAAGGCGCGCAGGGCGGCGAAGAAGCCGTCGTCGCCGATGCGCCGCCGCACCTGGTGAAATAGCGCCGCCGCCTTGCCGTAGCCGATCGCGTCGTCCCTGCGTGCGGTCTTGAAGCGGAAGCGGCGCAGCGGGTACTCGTCCGCCGGTTCGACATCGATGGCGTAGCGCTGCGACCAGCGCTCGCGGGCGCGCAGGGCGGCGGCCGGTCCCTGCGCCTCGGTGGCCAGATAGTTCGCGCAGTACGAGGTGAGCCCCTCGCACCAGTTGCCATCGGCCGGGTCGACGAATACCCCGTTGCCCCACCAGTTGTGGGCCACCTCGTGGTCCAGGTAGCCGGGCCGCAGGGCCTCGCGGCCACGGGCGATCACCCCCGGACCGAGGAGGGTGAAGCCCGGCAGGCCGTAGCCGGAGGAGAAGAAGTTCTCCACGATATCGAAACGGGCGTACGGATACGGCCCCAGGAGGGTCTGAAAGTGGTGCAGGTAGCCGATCGCCGCATCGAGGAACAGGTCGGCGCTCGCCGGGTCGTCGCGCAGCCAGTAGGCGGCGACGGCGATCTCGCCCATCTGCCGCCGGAAGACCCGGTAGGGCCCCGCGACCAGCGCCAGGTCATCCGCCGGCAGGGTGGCCCGCCACCGGCTGAGGCCGCCTTCGCGGGCCACCAGGCGCCCCTGGCTCACGGCCAGGAGGGGCTCCGGCACGCGCACGTCCAGATCGAACCGGGCGAGGCCGAGATCCGGCTCCGGATACCAGCCCGAACCGCCATCGAGGTAGACCCCCTCCGTGGCAATGGTGCCGCCGGTGAAGTCGCCGGCCACGAAGCGTAGATGGCCTGAGGGCCGGGGGGGATCGAAGAGGGTACCGTGGTAGCGTACCACCAGCTCGGTGCCGGGCCGCTCAACGATCACGGCGTCACCGTCCCGGCGCCAGGTACCGGCGCCGACCACGTCGTCCACCGTGAGGTCAGGCGACAGCCGCAGGGCCAAGCGCGAGCCGGTCCCGGCCGGCAGGGTGATCCGGTCGCTCGCCGTGATCGCGTGATCCTCCGGCGTCAACGTCGCCACGATGCGATGGTGCACCTGTGCCGCGGCACTGGAAAGCGCGACAAGCGAGGCGACCACACCGGACACGATCGCGGCCATTACACGGAGATTCGATGGCCGACTGCCGCGCTCTGCCACGGACACTCCCTCCAAGAGATGATCTAGCTGCGGGGCTGCCCGTGGACCGATGCCGCGGTCTCGCCGGGCCGTTCGCGACCGGGGTCGCTGCTACTGGTATTTGGATTTATCCCCGATGTCGTAGTAGAGCGGCTGCGGCAGCTTGCGCAGGGTGAAGAGCGTCACCAGACCCGCGAGCACGCCCCAACCCGCCATGCGCACGGCGGGTGTTCCCATGGCGAAGAGGTGCGCCACGATGACCACCGGCGCCAACACCGCGAAGGCGTAGCCCTCGTAGAGCCGGAAACAGAACGCCTCCTTCACGCACAGGATCGCGTAGCAGGCGATCCACAGGGCGCCCAGGACCGTGCCGTAGCCGCGACCAAAGTAGAATGCCACCGGGTCACCGCTGGACGACACGGCCACCGCCAGACCGAGCAGCGCCGCACCCCACACCCATCGCAGGCCGCGCCGGATGGCGGCGGCGTAGAGATGCAGGAAGCCGACGCTGAAGGAGATCCCCACCGCCGTCATGAGCAGGAAGCAGGTCCCCATCTGCCGCCCCTGCTCGCCCAGCGCGTCGCGAAACCAGGTGACGCTGTACCCCACGATGATCCCCGCCGCCGCCATGGCGAGGCCGGTGCGGTAGAGCAGGACGGATACCCGATCGTAGAGGGTCAAGGGCTGGTCGGGGATGAGATCGGACACGGCGGCTCTCACGGGCGAATACGACCACAAGCGTACGGCGTCCGGGACGCTTACCCAACCTATCGCCCGCAACGCGCCGCCGCTTATCGTGGGGACCCCCGGCTGTGGTATGAAGCGACTCCGCACCACGATACCGGCCTCGTGCATCGACCATGCTCAGCGACGTGATCGCCTACGGGAGGATGATCAAGTTCTCCCATACCGTCTTCGCCCTACCCTTCGCCCTCATGGGCGCATGGTTGGCCGCGGGCGGTGTACCCTCCGCGGACAAGGCCGGGTGGATCGTGGTGGCAATGGTCGGCGCACGCTCGGCCGCCATGGGTATGAACCGTCTGGTCGACCGTCATATCGATGCCCTCAACCCGCGTACCCGGGAGCGCGAGCTGCCTAGCGGCCAGATCTCGCCGCAGGCCACGCGCCTGTTCATCATCGCCGCGGTGGCGTTGCTGGAGCTGGCGGCATGGCGCCTGAACCCGCTCTGCCTGCAGCTCTCGCCCATCGCCCTGGCGGTGCTGTTCGGCTACTCGTACAGCAAGCGGTTCACCGCCCTGTCCCACCTGATCCTCGGGGTCGCTCTCGGGCTGGCGCCCCTGGGGGCATGGATCGCGGTCACCGGCCGGTTTGAACCGGCGATCGTCGTCCTGTGCCTCGGGGTCGTCTGCTGGGTGGCGGGATTCGACACCATCTATGCCCTGCAGGACGTGGACTTCGATCGTCATGCCGGCCTGCGCTCCCTGCCCGCGCGAGTCGGGGTGCGGCCGGCCCTGTGGATCGCGCGCCTCCTCCACTTCGTCGCCTTCTGTTGTTTCGCGTTCATCGAGCGCCTGTTCCACCTCGGCCCGGCCTACGACCTCGGCCTGCTCCTCGTTGCCGGCCTCATGGTCTACGAGCACACGCTGGTCCGCGGCGGCCGTCTGGTACACATCGAGCACGCCTTCTTCACCCTCAATGGTTATATCAGTGTCATCCTCTTTGCCTTCACGATCCTCGATTTCGCTCTGTAGTCTGTGCCTCGCCGTGGGCCTCTCCCTGGCGGCGAGCGTCGCTCACGCCGGCCCAGGCGACGAGCTGTTCGCCGCCGGCGACTACGCCGGCGCGCTGGAGAGCTTCGGTCGTGAGCTGGCGGTGGCGGATCTGGGACCACAGGTCGCGACCACGTTCCTGAAGATGGCTCGCTGTCACATCGAGCTCGGCCAGACGCGGCTGGCAGAGGTGCGCCTGCGCCGCCTGCTGCGCGACTACCCCGATGCGCCGGCGGCCGCCGGCGGCGTGGCCCTCCTGGAGGAGCTGCTGCGCGCCCGCGCCGCCTGGGCCGAGGGCGTTCAGATCGCCGATGGCCTGCTCAGCGCCACTCGCGCCTCGGCCGCCCGCGTGCCGCTGCTGCGGCTTCGCGCGCGGGGTCTTACCGCCCTGGGCCGGGACGAGCAGGCGGCACACGCGTGGGCGCAGCTCTACAGCAGTGACCTCTCCCCCGCGGAGCGTGCGCGGATCAGGGGGGAGGTGAAGGAGTGGCTGCGCGGTCAACCACTGCCATTCCTGCGCTGGGTGATCCGCGAGTTCGACTACGCCTTTCCCTCCGACTACGCCCTCCTCGCCCTCATCGAGCACTACCAGGCCCAGGACCCGGGTCTGGCGAAGCGTCTCGCCGACCACTTTCTCGACGCCTTCCCGAACCATCCGGAGCGCGCGGCGTTGCTGGCGCCACCACCGCCGCCGCCACAGCCGGCGGCTGCACCCACGCCGTGGCGCTGGCCCTTCTCGTCCCGGCCGGCCCCCCCGGCGCACACCTACGACCCGCGCCGCATCGACCTCCTTGCACCCGCCACCGGCCCCCTGGCGGCGGTGGGACTGTCACTCCTCCAGGGAGCGCAGCTCGCGGTGGAGCGCTACGGCGAGAAGCACGCTGCGCCGGAGAGCGGCCGGGTCGAGCTGCGCCTGCGCGACGCCGGCGCCAATGAGGCCCAGGCCCAGCGGGTGTGGGAGACGGTGGTGGGCGACGAGCCGTTGCCCATCGCCGTCGTCGGTCCCGCCACCAGTGGGGCTGCGCGCGCCCTGGCGCCGATGGCTGCGGCCGCCGGTCTGCCGTTGCTCTCCCCGTCGGCCAGCGCCCCGGATCTTACCGCCGCCCAGCCCTATCTCTTCCGCCACAACCTGAGCGACACCGCCCAGGTCCGACGCCTCGTGGAGTACGCGGTGACGGAGCGGGATGCCCGACGACTCGCGGTCTTCTATCCACACAACGACTACGGCCGCCACTTCCGCGACCTATTCGTCGCGGCGGCCGAGTGCGCCGGCGCGGAGGTGGTGGCCAAGGCGTCATACACGCCTGACGCGGTCGACTTCGGCCGGGAGATCCGGAACCTCCTCGCCCAGGACGCGGCCACCAACGCCCGCAAGGTCTCCGACGTTCCCGTTCGACCGGCGCCACTGCCTGCCGGGTCCCCGCGCTTCCCGCGCGACGCGTCCGGTAACCTCGTCGCCGGGCCACCGCTCCCGCGCGAGCTCACCCCGGTGGAGACGCCGCCTCCCACAGCCCATGAGGAGGAGCGGACCTCGGCGCTCGAGGCGATCTTCATCCCGGGCCCCGCCGAGACGGTCGGCACGATCCTGCCGCAGCTCGTTTACTACGGGGTGGAGCGGGCAATCTGGCTCGGCACCGAGGAGTGGATGGCAGAGCCCTTCATCCGCCGCGGTGAGCGATTCACCCGACGTGCGGTCTTCACCACGGGCTTCTTCCCGGTCGACGGGGAGGCCGATGGTCTCTTTGCGGCCGACTACCGCCGCCGCTTCGGGACCGACCCCGATCGCCTCGCGGCCCAGGCGTTCGAGGTGACCCACCTGGTCCTCACCGCCCTGGACAACGGCGTGGCGACCGGGCCCGACCTGCATACCTACCTCACCGGCGGACCGGTGGTGGACGGACTGAGCGGGCCGCTGTGGGTCGACGCATCCGGGGAGATCGAGTCGGCGCCGCGGCTGCTGACCGTCCGCCACCGCCACTTCGAGCCCCTTCCCGAGGGACTACCGCCGGTGGTCGCATGGGAGCCGCCCGCCGATCCGCAGGCGGCGATGGGTCCTCCACGCCACCTCTGGGAGCTGCCACTGGCGGGCACGGCTTCGGTGAGCTCAACCACAGCGCCGGCGATCCAAAGGAGATCGTCCGACGGCATGGTGCCCGGCCTGTTCGAGGAGGACCGGTGGGGCATCCCAATCCCTTAACCGGGCAGCTCGTGATGATGGCCACGATCACCCCGCGACTCTCGTTGCAAGGGGTCGATCGCCTGCCGGAGAATCGAGCGACGCAGCGGCAGGACTCAAGCGAAGGTCGGCACAGCCTCGGCCGCTCGCGATCTCAACACCGTACGGTCAGGCGACGTCCGAGGTAAGGTCCGGTTGATCAGTATCGGAGGGGTGGCGATCATGCGGCAGACAGGAGAACAACCATGCTCGCTTTCGACAAAGAGACCGAACGACGAATCTTCCACGTTGCCGACGCTCGCGCCCAGGGAGAGCCGCCTCGCGATGGTGAGGACGAGCTGATCGCGGAGATCATGGACCTCCACCCCGAATTCGATGACCTCTGGCCGCAAGGCGACGTGGCGCTGATCGCGCAACCGGTCAACGGGCAGATCGTCCATCCCTTCGTCCACGTGGTGCTACACGGGATCATCGCCTCCCAGCTGCGCAACGAACAGCCGGAGTTCGTGAAGGAAACCCAGCAGCGACTGATGAGCTCCGGTCTGGACGAACATGAATCGCTGCATACGATCATGTCGATCTACGGGGACCTCTACTTCCGCGGCGTGCGGCAGGAGGGTGAGTTCGACGAGTGGGAGTACTCGACCCGGCTATCGCAGATCATCGTCGAGGACATTGGACAGCCAGAAATCTCGGACGAATAGCTATTCCCACTG
Source organism: Nitrospirota bacterium (assembly GCA_050050395.1). GTDB lineage: Bacteria > CG2-30-53-67 > CG2-30-53-67 > CG2-30-70-394 > CG2-30-70-394 > DASWHD01. The sequence continues at coordinate 101 of JASFUG010000035.1, read as the reverse complement.
CCCCGGTTTCAAGGGCTCGTTACACACCTCGCAATAGTCGTTCTCGTAGTCGTTGTGATGCCTGCACTCCGGGCATACGAGGGTCTTGGGTTCGCCGGGCT